>NZ_MQSY01000078.1:0-86822 GCF_001921245.1 Aeromonas sp. YN13HZO-058
GTGGCATTCGCCATGCGAGAGTAGGACACTGCCAGGCACCCAATACAAGAAACCCCGCTCGATGAGCGGGGTTTTTTATTGACTGCAATTTAGCAAGTAGTCTGATAATTGACCTGTTTTACCCCTGTTTTACCCCTGTTTTACCCCTGTTTTACCCCTGTTTCCCCTGAACTCTTTATCTTCCCTTCTGTTTTACTCATAAAAATCGGCGTTAACGGCGTAAAATGACGCTTTATTTCGTCGGAGATAACCCATGTTTTGCCCAAAATGCGGCGGTCAAACTCTGCTGAGCGTCAGTCAGAAAGAGTTTCGCTGTGGCTGCGGTTTTCATTTTTTCCAGAATGTGGCGACTGCTGTGATGGTGGCGCTTTGCTGGCAGGACGAGGTGCTGGTTGCGGTGCGTGACCGCAATCCGGGCAAGGGGTTGCTGGATCTGCCGGGGGGATTCGTCGATCCCTGCGAGTCGCTGGAGGGGGCATTGGTGCGCGAGTTGCAGGAGGAGCTGGGGCTCGATGTCAGCGGTCAACCTTGCACCTATCTTGGTTCATTCCCCAATATCTATCCCTACGATGGCATCACCTATCACACCTGTGACACCTTTTTCACAATTACGCTGACAGAGAAACCGGTTATCCAGCCCGCCGATGACGTGGCTGATTGTCACTGGATGAAGCTCGATTCGCTCTGCTTTTCCCGTTTCGCTTTCACCTCGACCCGCTCTGCCGTGGCGCTATTGCAGCAGTCTGCTCATTCCTGAACTTGAGGGCCTTCGGGGCCTCTGTTGAGCGCGGATGCCAGAGTTCGCGACTATCCCTGTCCGGTGCTCTCGCCCTTTTTGCCGCCATGCCCCCTCTGCATTGCCCCGGGTGATATAGTCACGGTCAGGATCCCTATTCAAGGAGTTCATCGTGAAGAAGATCATCTACATCTTGCTGGGTCTGGCCGTGGCGGCAGTGGTGGCCATTGTGGCGCTGGTCAGCCTTATCGACCCCAATCAATTCAAGCCCCAACTGGCTGAACAGGTGCGCAAGAGCACGGGCCGCGAACTGGTGATGGCGGGGGAGATTGACTGGCGTTTCTGGCCGAGTCTCGGTCTCTCGCTGGAGCAGGTCGCCCTGCGCAATCCGGACGGTTTTGCCGAGCCTGATCTTGTTCGTTTCGAGCAGGGGGAGGCCTCGGTAGCCCTGTTGCCGCTGTTCTCCCATCGTCTGGAGATCGGCAAGGTGACCCTGAGTGGTGCCCATCTCTTTATCCAGACCAAAGTGGATGGCAGCTCCAATCTGAGCGGCCTGATCAATGACTCAGCGGCTTCAACGGCGACAACAACGAGTGAGCCAGCTAAGCCTGCTGCCGAACCGGTGTCGGCTGGCGAGAGTCAGCCCTGGCAAATCAGCCTGCAGGGTGTCGCGCTCTCCCAAGCCAGTGCGCTGGTACAAGATGATCGCAGTGGTACCTCGTTGCGGCTGGATCGTCTCGATCTCGATATGGGGCAGCTGGCCACCGGCCAGTGGGTGCCCGTGACGTTGGCTGCCAAGGGGAGTGCAGACAAGCTCGCTTTCGATATCAAGGGACAGACCCAGATCAAGCTGGCGCAGGAGACCATGGCCAGCGAACTGAAAGATCTGAGCCTCAGTGGCAGCCTGAGTGACCCGTCCCTGCGACTCGACAGTTTCTCCATCAAGGGGGATCGACTTGCTCTGGGTGAGTGGAGCAATCTCACGCTGGCGCTGAAAGGAGCCAAGGGGGAGGGGCAACAAGCTTCACTGGCTGGCTCGCTGGAGGGTACGTTCAAGGGGCGGCTCGATAAAGAGATGAAGCTGGCCGAGCTCTCCGATGTGCTGCTGACAGCCGCGCTGGAAGGTGATGCGCTGCCGCGCCCGCAAATGAAGCTGAAACTGGCCGGTTTTGCCCGTGCCGAGCTCGACAAGCAGTTGATTACCCTGAGCAAGCTGGTGATGAGTGCTGATGAGGCGCTGCTGAGTGGTGATGGAACCGTGCAGCTTGGTGCTGTTCCCGCGCTCACTTTCGATCTCAAGGGGGAGAAGCTGGATCTCGACAGCTGGCTCGCCAAATCGGCACCTACCACGACAGCACAGGCGAAAGAGAGCAAACCGGTGGCCGGTGCCTCCAATGCCGCGGCAAGTGGCAATAAAGCAGTAAGCGGCAAGAGCGAAGCCCTCTCCGCGGTTGAACCGGAGCTGGGCGTGCTCAAGGGGGGGGATCTGGATGGTCGGCTGCAACTCGGCAGCTTGCGCCTGAAAGGGCTGGATCTCGGTGCTGTCGATCTGCAGGTGGCTCTGGCCAAGGGACTGCTGACGCTCAAACAGTTCAGCGCGACCGTGGCTGGCGGTCAGGTAAACGCGAACGGGGTTCTCGACGCGCGCCAGCAGCCTGCTACCTACAAGGTGCACAAGCAGGTGGCCGGAGTGAACATTCGTCCCTTGCTGCAGACTCTGGCCCAGAGTGATCTGCTGGAGGGCAAGGGCGATCTCGATGTGCAGGTGCAAGGCCGTGGTCTCTCCGCGCTGGCTCTGCGCAACGGGATGCAGGGCAAAGTCACATTGAAGCTGAGCGATGGCGCCCTGCACGGCATCAACCTGCCGGAGATGATCCGCGAGGCGCGGGCCACCCTCACCGGCAAGGGGGCCGAGCAGGTGAAGGAGGCACGCAAGACCGATTTCAGCGCCCTCACCGCCAGTTTCCAGATTGCCGACGGCATCGCCCGCAGCAACGACATCCAGCTCTTTGCCCCGGCCTTGCGGGTCAAGGGGGAGGGGCAGACTGCGCTGGTGCCGGAGAGCCTCGACTTCCTGTTCCTCACCTCCATCGTCGAGAGCAGCAAGGGGCAGGGGGGCAAGGATGTGGACGAGCTGAAGGAGATCACCATTCCGGTGCGGATCGGCGGCCACTGGCAAGCCCCCAGCTACCAGCTCGACGTGAAGGCGCTGCTCAGCAACAACAAGTTGCTGGAGGATAAGGCGCGCAAGGAGGCCGAACGCGGCCTCAAGAAGCTGCTGGGTGACAAGGCCGAAAACGATGCCGTCAAAGGGGTGGCTGACCAGCTGCTCAAGGGACTGTTCAAATAGGTGACGGTTCATATGGGCTGGCGCGAGCCGCGCCAATGCCGTTAGCGGTTGACCGGATGTCAGCGCCATTGAAAAATGGCGCTGACATTTTTTATGGCGCAGTAATCTGTTGCGCCTCCATTCGGAGTCATCTCGAGTTGAACTTATGCGCCTGATCCTGCTGCTCTGCTCACTGATCTGCTACGGCATGGCCTATCCCGTGCTGGCCGGGCCGCTGGCGGATCGTCTGGCTGGCGAGCTGGCCAAGCAGGCTCCCGAACAGGCGCTGCCTCTTGACGAGGTGCAGCGGCTCGACCGTCGCCTGATTGCTCCCGACTCCCTCTATCCCGCCTGGCAGCGTTATCCGCTGCGCCAGTTGCAGGCTATCTATCGCTATCAGCAGGAGTGCGGGACAGAGAATGACTTGCCTGCCGAGTGGCTGCCGCTGCTGCGGGCGCTTTGCGGCCAAGGGGCTGCGCCCTCGACCCGCTGGTTTGCCGCTAACCCCGTCTATCCGCTGGGGGGAAGTAGCGCTGCCCGCTGGTTGGCTCGCCATCCGTCGGCCGGGCTCGACGAGCTGCTCCATGTGCGGGAGCGGCGCGACCGGTTGGGGCAGCTTGGCGAGCTTGATGATGACAACCTCGACGCCCTGCTGCGGGGCGAGCGCTGGCTGCTGCAATCCGGCCAGCTCTGGCTGCTTGCCGATGGGCAGTGGCGTCGCTATGGCACCGGGCAGTGGCAACCGCTGGCCGAGTGGCTCGGGGTGACGCTGGATGGCCGAGTCGATGGCCCCTGTCAGGAGCGGGTCGGCACGCTTTGCATCAACGAGCGCCCAACGCTCCATTGGCAGTGGCTGGCGCTGGCCAGCTATCTTGGTTTCATCCTGCTGCTGGGGTGGGCCAGCTGGCAGCGCTGGCGCCTGCTGCGGGAGCGGCGTGTCGCATTGCAGATGCTGACCCACGAGCTGCGTACTCCCATCATGGCGCTCTCCGGCATCAGCGAGGAGCTGCGCCACGATTTCGACCGGCTGCCCCCTTCCGCCCAGCAGAGCGTGGGGCAACTGCTGGGCAGTGTCGCCCGCCTGCATCAGCTGGCGCAGGCGAGTCGCCACTATCTGGCGGCAGAGACCCTCAAAGATGAGCGGGTGGCAGTCAGTCTGGCCGAGTGGCTCACCCTGGCCTGCGAGCGGCATGGTGCCGCCTTCTGCCTTGAGCGGGAGATGACTCTGGCGCTCCCCTTCTACTGGCTCGACCTTGCCCTCGACAACCTGCTGCGCAACGCCAGCCAGCATGGCCGCGCGCCGGTTCGGATCTGTGTCAGCTGGCAGGCAGGGCGTCTGATCCTCGCGGTCAGCGATGGTGGCGAGTTGCCGGGTTACCGGCTCGCTACCCTGCTGCGCCGCGGTGCCCGTGCCGATGGTTTGGGACTGGGGCTTGCCATCGTGCGCCATCTGCTGCGCCGTCTTGGCGGGCGCCTCACCCTTTCCGGCCCGCCCACCACCTTCACCCTGACGCTGCCCTGCCAACTCTGGAGCGACCCCGAATCATGAAGACCATCCTGCTTGTCGAAGACGAGGCGCTGCTGGCGGAGAACCTGCAACGCTATCTGACCCGCGAGGGGTATCGTTGCCTCTGTTGCGACACCCTGACTGCGGCGGAGCAGCAGTGGCTGGCGGCGGATCTGGTGCTGCTGGATCGCACCATGCCAGAGGGGGATGCCCTCGACTGGCTGCCCCAGTGGCTGGCGCGCAAGGCACTGCCGGTGATCGTGCTGACCGCAAGGGTAGAGGTGAGCGATCGGGTGGCCGGGCTCGATGCGGGGGCGCGCGACTACCTGACCAAGCCCTTCTCCCACGACGAGCTGCTGGCGCGGATCCGTGCTCAGCTGCGCCAGTTGGGGGATGGCACTCAGGCGGTGGGCGGTTTGCAGCTTCATCCCGCCCGGATGCAGGCGAGCTGGCAGGATGCGGAGGTGAGCTTTACCCCTACCGAGTTTGCCCTGCTTACCCTGCTGGTGCGAATGGCGGGGCGGGTGCTCAGCCGGGAGGAGATCCTCAATCGGGTGTGGGGCTATCAGGCGTTCCCCTCCACCCGCACGGTTGATACCCATATTCTGCAACTGCGCCAGAAGCTGCCTGGGCTGGCCATCGAGACGGTGCGCGGCATCGGCTACCGGCTGGAGGTGACAGCGTGAAGCGCGCAACGCTGGCTGGGCTGCGGTTGGCTCTAAGCGTCGGCCTTCTGAACATTGCCCTTCTGAACGTAAGCGGCGTGATGGCAACCGAGCGCCTCTTGGAAACCGAACGCACTGACCCGCTGCAACCGGCTACCCTGGCGCTGTTGCAGGGGGATAACCGGCACGCCTGGCAATCACTGCAGCAGGCATGGTCTGCGCTTAACAGCGATGCCGAGCGCCGTAGCTTGCAGGGGATGCTGGCAGCGCTGAGTGCCCAGCACTGCGGCAAGGATTTCCCGCTGACCTTGCCTGATGGGGTGAGCGAGCTGCGCCTTGAGCTGATCCAGCGCGATGCGCCGCTGCTGCGGGACTATCGGGTGCAGCTGACCGGGGAGGGGCCCATCACAGCCGCTGAACTTATCGATCCCGCTGGCCGCAACCGTTTGGAAGGTGCCCAGTGGGAGGCGGAAGAGAATAAAGGGGTCAGGGTTGTCGGGGCCGATCTGCCGATGCCTTTGCCAGCTGGGCTCTATCAGCTGCGGCTGACGGTGGCGGGCCAGCGCTGGCAGGTGGCGCTGCCGCTGCCTGCGGTGCAGGATCTGGACTGGCTCTCTCGCTCGCCGCAAGCGGTGGCCAATCCCCCCGTCAATCCCGCTTCGTGCACTCCGATCTGGCTTGAGCAGACGGTGCTGGCCCGCCCGCAATACTCCCTGCTCTGGTGGCACCGGATTGCGACTGATGAGCCGGTGAACTGGCCAACCGCTACGCCCGACAGCTGGCGTACCCTCTCGCTGGTGCAGACCAGCCAGCGCGGCCAGCTGGTGTTGCAGCTGAGCCACAGTCAGGCGGGGCCGGTGGACTAATGGATGTCGTGATGGTCAGGTCACCGCAATCCTGACATTGGCCTGACAATCGCAGGCGGCCGATCTGCTGAAATGGCGATTCCCGAGTGTTATCAGGAATCACAAACCATGACCCTTCTTCCCGAATTAGCGAGCCGGATCCGCCCGCTGCTGCTGTTGGCGCCGCTGCTATCTTTGCTCTCACTGCCTGCCGAGGCGCTGACCCTGGCCAACGATCAGTGGCGCATCGAGCTGGATCCCGCCACCCTGGCAGCCGAGGCTGTGCTGCCATCGGGCAAGCACCTTGTCATCTCTGCCCCCGGCCCGCGTCAGCCGGTCACTGCATTGCAGCAGGAGGGGGAGCGTGCCAGCTGGCGCACCCGTGCCGATGGCGAGGTGCGAGCCTCGGCTCGCCTCGAGGGCAACCGGCTGATCCTCACCCTGAACCGCGCGACCTCCGGCGAGCTGGTATGGCCGCGGGTGCCGGCAGGGGCACAGGCGCTGATGCTGCCGATCCACGAGGGTTTTCGCATCCCGGCGACTCATCCCGTGTGGCGCAAGGCGCTGGCGCAGGAGTATCAGGGGATCAACACCACCGAGGATCTCACCCTGCCGCTGGTCGGGCTGGATCACGGCGATCAACAGCTGGCGATCCTCTTTGCCAACCCCTTCAACAACCGGCTCACCTTTGCGCCTAGGAAAGATGGCATTGCCCTGACGGCGACCCATAGCGTCAATCGCCTTAATCAGGCGGCCCCCTATGAGGTCGAGGTGTCGTTGCAGCCGGGCAGTGACTGGCTGGCGGCGGCCAAGGCCTATCGCAGCTGGTTGCAGGAGCGGGGCGAGCTGGTCTCGCTCGAGAGCAAGCTGGCGGCAGTAAAGGATGGCAAGCGGCTGATTGGCGCCTCTCACCTCTACCTCTGGGGCGAGCGACTGCTGGTGCCACAGGATGTGAAGAGCTGGCCCGCGCTGCGCCGCCTGATCCCCGCCGACTGGCTCAAGGGGGAGAGTAAGAGTGCGCTGCAAACGCCCGATCTGGCCCGCAACCGCTATCTGCAAAATCTGGTGCTGGCCGGGGTAGAGCAGGCGCTTGCGCTGCGCCATCCGGGTCAGCAACCGGCTGATTTTGCTGCCCGGCGCACGCTGGCTGCCACGCAACTGGGGGCTGCGCTCAACGAGCCGCAGAGTTGGGGTGATGGCAGCTCGGCCAAGATGATTGATGCTCTCAAGCAGGCTGGACTACCCAGACTCTGGCTGGGTCTGCCCCAGTGGACTGCCGGTTTTGCTGCGCCGCAGGGGATAGCGCTTGCCAAAGAGGCGGGCTATCTCATCGCTCCTTACGACTCTTACGATACCGCGCTGCCTGAGAGGAATAGCCAACAGAGCTGGCTCACCGCCCAGATGGGGCAGGATATCTATCTGCGCTGCGGCATCATGCAGGAGAACGGTCAGCGCAAGAGCGGCTTTCAAAACAGCGGCGTCTACACCAATCAGGCCTGTGCGCGCCCGGTGATGGAGCAGCGCGTGTCCTGGTTGCAGCAGGCGAGCCACTACAACAGCTGGTTCCTCGATGTGGCGGCGACCGGCATGGTGTTTGACGACTTCGACCCGGCCAAACCGACCACTCAGGCACAGGATGCGCAAAACCGCATGGCGGGGATGGCGTGGATTGTCAAGAGTCAGGGTGTGCTGGTGGGCTCTGAGGAGGGCGGCGCGGTAGCCAACCGCACCGCGGCCTTTGCCCACGGCCCCCAGACCAGCAGCTTTGGCTGGCAGGATCCCGATATGCGCCGTAACAAGCGCTCTCCCTACTATCTGGGAGCCTGGTATCCCGACTATCAGCCCGCGTTCTTCTTTCGCCAGAGCCACCTCAAGCCCGGGTATCAGGGGCTCTACTTCGATCCGGCGCTGCGGTTGCCGCTGTTCCAGAGCGTCTTTCACGACAGCATAGTGACCACCCACCACTGGACGATGGATAGCCTCAAGTTCAGGGAGCGCCGTCAGGTGACCGAACTGTTGCAGCAGCTCTACAACGTGCCGCCGCTGCTCAATCTCAGTCTGGATAGCGCCAGCGCGCGCATTCCCTATCTCAAGGGGCTCGATGCCTTCTTCCGCCCACTGCATGAGCGGCTCTACAACCAGCCCCTCACCGGTTTTCGCTGGCTCGACAAACGAGGAGTAGTGCAGCAGAGCGAGTTTGCCGATGGCACTCGACTGATAGCCAACTTCGGCCCGGCCACCGAGCTGGCAGGGATAAAACTGGCCGCTCAAAGCGTGCTGGCGCTGCTGCCCGATGGCAGCCAGCAGCAGTTTGTCTCGCAACCGGATGGGGTGCGTTGACACAGGTTTCGGTTAGTTTGCCGCTTACAGAAGTGAATGGGGGCAGAGTGATTCCGCCCCCCTTTAACCAGCCTTACTCGTAGACTGAATTGGCTGCCAGTAGCTGATCTGCAAAGGTGAAAATCTCATCTATCGAGGAGATAGGATGTCGGGTCTCTTTCTTGTCAGCGTCAAATAAACCGATATATTTCTGCTTTGCATTGAAATGCAAACGGCATAACGGCTTGCGATTATTATCGTCGAGGAGAATACCAAAATAGCTTTGGGTATCTCTTGCCGAGATTCTTGTTACATCAAATCGCTGTCTCAGAATTGCCTTGACGACATTAAAGCCTTCCATTTCTTCAATCGTTGTATCGACCTTTGATTTTTCCTCGCTACTGCCTTCGGTATTATTGTTGTCACTTGATGGATTACTATCAAATGCCGGTTGGATCGTTGAGGAGCTGACACTGCCACCAATCGCAGACTTCAATCTGGCATTGATGCTGTCATTCAGGAATTGGCTGAGTGCCTTCTTGGTGATGTCGGTAAAGGACTGTTTGACCTTTGCAGTCAGTACACCGTCATAGATTCTGGATGCAAAGAACTTAACAAAGTCTTCTTCCGGTGAGGCAAATTGTTCGGCTAGCAACTTTTTGATCTGGCTGAGGTACTTCAGTTCACCAGCCGCATCGACCACAGAATCAACATCGAAAGAGGTTTTGGTTAGTTTCAATACCTCAGGCACTATGTGTTCATCAATGTCTTCCAGATCGAGCGTCAAAAATGGTTTTTCGTCCATTTTGTTTGGTGCATCAAGATCTGTGTAGAACTCATATTGTGCCCCATTGGTCAGAATGCCGATTCGAGCGTTGGTAACTGAAAAATAGCGAAAGAGTTGACCAGAGTGCTTGGCCGAGAGTTTTTCACTGTATTTTTTGCACTCAACCAGAATTTGCACTTGGCCATCTTTGAGAATGGCGTAGTCAACCTTTTCCCCTTTTTTGATGCCTGTATCTGCGGTGAATTCCGGAATCACCTCCGTAGGATCAAACACATCATAACCAAGCACACGATTGAGAAATGGCATGACAAATGCGTTTTTGGTTGCTTCTTCAGTGGTGATCATCGATGACTGTTGAGCAATCTTTTTGGCGAGACTCTGTAGCTGCTCTGAAAAATCCATTGTTTCCTCTCTGCGCTGGGACTGGAATTGTTTGGTTGATATTCACCCGTCATATCTGGCCAAAATCAGGTGAAGTCATAGACACGGCTTATCTCTGCGTATATTCGGCAAAGTGCCATACGATTCCAAGGTTGGTATGCCTGAAACAGGATCCAGCTCACCGCTATTGAGTTTCATATGAAGAAAATATGAGCTTGTAGCTGATGTTTATATTAGAAAGGGGTGCCAAAGCGCCCCTTTCTCGTTGATCCTGCGGTATTTTATTTCACTCCCCCAGCAGGGTTTGCCAGACGGCGAGCACATGGCTGCGCTCAGTCTGCAGCTGATCGTCGCTCACCTTGCGGGAGATCTCCGAGAGGTTGAGGCGATGGCCGAGGTTGCGGATCTCCAGATAGGCGTGCTTCAGCCCCTCCGCCTGCTCCAGCGTCAGTACCCCTGCCATGACGCACTCATCGAAGATACGCACGTTATCGGACCAGCGGGTGAGGGCATCGGGTTCGCCACAGGCGTGGGCCAGCACCAGATACTGGGCGATAAACTCGATATCCACCATGCCGCCGGGTGACTGCTTGAGGTCGAACTCGCCAGCCCCCGCCTTGAGCAGGTGATCCCGCATCTTGTGGCGCATCTCGCGCACCTCGCGGGCCAGGGTCGGCAGATCCCGCTCCTTAGCCAGCACATCGCGGCGGATGCGGGCAAACTCGGCAACAATGGCATCATCGCCATAGATGGGGCGAGCCCGCACCAGCGCCTGATGCTCCCAGGTCCACGCCTCGTTTTGCTGATACTGCTCATAGGCCGACAGCGACGAGACCAGCAGGCCGGAGTCGCCGGAGGGGCGCAGCCGCATATCGATCTCGTAGAGGATGCCGGAGGGAGTGCGGGTGCTGAACAGGTGCAGGATCCGCTGGGCCAGACGCAGGTAGAACTGGCGGCTGTCGATGGGTTTGCGCCCGTCGGTATAGCTGTTGGGGTCGCCACCGTGCAGGAACACCAGATCGAGATCCGAGCCGTAACCGAGCTCGATGCCGCCCAGCTTGCCGTAGGCCACCACCGCAAAGCCGCGCTGGCCGCTCACCGCTACCTCGGGCGGTACCCCGTAGCGTTCACTCATCTGGGCCCAGGCTTGATTGACCACCTCTTCGGTGATCGCCTCCGCCAGCCAGGTGAGGTGGTCGCTCACCTTCATCAGCGGCAGGGCGCCGGCGATGTCGGCCGCCACGATGCGCAGCAGCTGCACCTGTTTGAATTGGCGCAGCGCCTCCATTTGCTGCTCCACGTCCTCTTCGGGGATGCGCAGCAGGAACTGGCGCAGCTGGGGTTTGTACTGATCGAGCGGGGTGGGGTGATAGAGGTGCTGGGGATCGAGCAGCTCGTCCAGCAGGATTGGGTAGCGAGCCAGCTGCTCGCTCACCAGATGGCTGGCGTCGCACAGCCGCACCAGCTGGCGCAGGGCGCCCGGGTTTTCCGCCAGCAGTTGCAGATAGGCGCTGCGGGTGAAGATGCGGGTCAGCAGCTCACAGACCCGCTCGAACAGGCGGGCGGGCGGCTCGCTGGCGATCACCAGTCGCAGCAGCTCCGGCATTAGCCAGTCCAGCGCGATGCGCCCCTGCGGCCCTACCTGACGGCGCTTGTACTCCTCCTTGAAACGCAGCAGGGCGGTGCAGAGCGGGGCGGGCTCGGCCACCCCCTGCGCGCTCAGCAGTTTTTCCAGCTCGGCGGCGTCGAGCTCGGTGCGCCAGAGATCGAGCCAGAGCTGTTCCAGATGGGCGGGTGCCTCTTTTTCTTCCCCCACCACGGCGGCGAACTCCTGATGGACGGCGGCCATCTCCTCATCGAGATGGGCCATGAAGGCGCCCCAGTCAGCAAAACCGAGGGCAGCGATCAGCCGCTGGCGATCCCGCTCCTCGGTGGGCAGGGTCTGGGTCTGCTGATCGCCGATCTCCTGCAAGATGTTTTCGACCCGGCGCAGGAAGCGATAGGCATTCAGCAAGCGGTCGCAATGGGCGGATTCGAGGGCGCCACATTGGGCGATGGCGGCCAGCGCCTCCGGCAGGTGACGCACCCGCAGCGCCGGTTCGCGCCCGCCGCGAATGAGTTGCAGCGCCTGGGCGATAAACTCCACCTCGCGAATACCGCCAGCCCCCAGCTTGATGTTGCCCTCCAGCCCCTTGCGGCGCACCTCGGCGGCGATCATCGCCTTCATCTGGCGCAGGCCGTCGATAACGCCAAAGTCGATATAGCGGCGAAACACGAAGGGGCGCAGCATCTCGGCCAGCTCGACCGCGTGCTCGCATTGGGGGCCCAGTACCCGTGCCTTGACCATGGCGTAGCGCTCCCAGTTGCGGCCGTGGTGCTGGTAGTAATCCTCCATGGCGGCAAAGGAGATGGCCAGCGGCCCCGCATCGCCAAAGGGGCGTAAGCGCATATCGACCCGGAATACCTGACCATCCTGAGTGGGTTGGTGGAGGGCGTTGATGATGCGTTGGCCCAGCTTGATGAAGAACTGCTGGTTGGCGAGTTCGCGCCGTCCGCCGACCGTGTAGCCGTTCTCGGGGAAGGTGAAGATAAGGTCGATATCCGAGGAGAAGTTGAGCTCGCCACCGCCAAGCTTGCCCATACCGAGGATCAGCAGCGGCTGCGGGTTGCCGTTGCCGTCCATCGGGGTGCCCAGCTCGCCGCACTGCTTGGCGTAGAGCCAGTCGCGGGCGGAGCAGATCAGCGTATCCGCCAGTTTGGTGAGGTGGATAAAGCTCTCTTCCACCTCGGCATGGCCCAGCAGCTCGCGCCAAGCGATCACCAGCATGCGGCTGCGGCGGAACTGGCGCAGGATACGCTTGAGCGCCTCTTCATCACTCACCTCGGCGAGCAGGGAGGTCAAATCCTGCTGGTAGGCGGGCCAGCGTTCGGTTCGTTCGAGATCCCCGGAGGCGAGCAGCTCGGTCAGCAACTCTGGCTGTTTGAAGAGAGAGTCGGCGACAAAATCGGAGAGGCCGAGCAGGGTCAGCAGGGTGTGGCGCACCGGCTCGGGAAGGTTGCCATAATCGGGGGCCAGCTCGGTCAGTCGCAGCCACTGACGTTCGGCCTGTTCTTGCAGCAAGGGTGGGAAAGAGGTGATTGATGCACAGAGAGAAGCTGAATGCTGGGCCACGGTTGCCGTCCTTGTGGTTCACGACAGCTGGTTAACGACACGGGGTTAACGGAAACTGCCGGTTCAAAATGGTGGCTGCCAATCTAGCACTGTCAGGCCCCCGCGTCACAGCACAGGGGCGAGAAGCATGATCCGGCGGGAATTATCGGCGGTCAGTTATTCAGGTGCGCTGGTAGATTGTGGGGTTGTAGATCTCCATCAGGCTGGTGGCACTGTATAAACCCACTAGGTTGTTCACAGATTGAATACTACTAATGGGGACTGGTAGCCCAGACTTGCATGAGGATGATTCAGCGTACCAGCACCGTTCTGACCAACACGCCCTTGGCCAGATTGCGTAAAGCACAGTGCTGGGAAGACTACGCGCAAGCCCTCATTGAAGGACTGACCGTCCGCCAGGCAGCGTTGTGTTGCGGGGTCAGCAAAAACACCGCTTTTCTCTGGCGTCACCGCTTCTTGCGCGCGATGGCTACCCATCAGGCTACCCGGGAAGAGGGCATCGTTGAGGTAGACGAGACCTTCTTCCTCGAATCGTTCAAGGGGCAACGGGGACTGCCACGTCCGCCAAGACATCGTGGTGGCAAGGGGCGAACCCGTGGAACCGGGCCGGATTACATTCCGGTGATGGTGGTGCAGGACCGTGCAGGCCACCATGCGGATTTTCAACTAGAGAAGATAAATGCCGAGGTGGTCATCGCGGCCTTGAAGCCGTTGGTGTCACCGGATGCAGTGCTGTGTAGCGATGGAGCGGGTGTGTATGCCTGTTTCAGCAAAGAGCCGGGCGTAACCCATCAGGTAGTGCACGATCGCCAAGGCGAACGGGTGGTTGGTGCGTATCACCATCGGTTGAAAGAGTGGATGGAGCGGTTCCATGGCGTGGCGACGCATTACCTGAAGAACTACCAGGGTTGGCGCAGGATGCTGGAGCGTTACGGGAGAGGTGTGAATATCAACGCGTGTTTGCGTGAGGCGCCCCATGCAACACGTAATTGGGACATAGCCATTTTCATGGTTGTTCACTGGGCACCTCGGTCCCCGAGTGAACAACCTACAGAGAGAGCATACCTAGCTCGCCTGCTCCAGCCTGCTGTCGCCGCTCGTAGCGTTGTCACTGATGGCGTTGCCGCTGATGGCGTGACCACCGACGGCGAGCGGGGTGTGACAGGCCACCTGATGATGGGCCTCATCACACGCCTCAAGTCTTGGCGCCTTGCTCTTGCACAGCTCGGTTGCATGGGGGCAGCGCTGGTGGAAGTGGCAGCCGCTTGGCGGCGAGATGGGGGAGGGCACATCGCCGGTCAGCAGAATGCGCTGGCTGCGCCGCCGCGGATCCGGCACCGGAATGGCGGAGATCAGCGCCTGGGTATAGGGGTGGCGCGGCGCCAGATAGAGCGACTGGGCATCCGCCAGCTCGACGATCCGTCCCAGATACATCACCGCGATGCGATCCGAGATGTGTTTGACCACCGACAGATCGTGGGCGATGAAGATGATGGAGAGGTTCATCTCCCGCTGCAGGCTGAGCAGCAGGTTGACGATCTGCGACTGCACCGAGACATCGAGGGCCGAGACCGCCTCGTCGCACACCAGCAGTTTGGGCTTGAGGGCGATGGCACGGGCGATGCCGATGCGCTGGCGCTGACCGCCGGAAAACTCGTGGGGGTAGCGATCGACTGCGCTGCCCGGCAGGCCAACTTTTTCCAGCAGCTCCTGTACCCAGCCGCGGCGCTGCTCAGTGTTGCCTTTTCCGTGGATGATAAAGGGCTCCTCCAAAATCTGGCCCACGGTGTGGCGGCTGTTGAGGGATTCTGCAGGGTCCTGAAATACCATCTGCATCTCCTGACGCAGGGAGCGCATCTCCTTCGGGCTGAGGGCGGTGATATCGCGCCCCTCGAAGGTGATGGTGCCCGCGGTCGGCTCGAACAGCTTGAGCAGGCTGCGCCCGAGGGTGGACTTGCCGCAGCCCGACTCACCCACCAGCCCCAGCGTCTCCCCCTGTTTCAGGTCGAAGCTGATGCCATCCACCGCGTGAACCGTATATTGCTTGCGCAGGAACCCGCCCCCCAGCCGGAAGTGCTGTTTCAGATCCCTGACCGATAACAGAGTGCTCATACGGTCAACTCCTTCCAGTAGTGACAGGCGACATGGTGACGCAGATTTAACTGCTCCACCGCCGGAATGGCGCTGATACAGAGATCGGTCGCGTGGGGGCAGCGGTTGGAGAAGCGGCAGCCTGCGGGCATCTCGTGCAGAGCTGGCACCTGTCCCTTGATGGTCTTGAGCAGGCTCTTGGGCTCATCCTCAAGGCGCGGGATCGAGCTCATCAAGCCGTGGGTATAGGGGTGACGGGGGTGGTCAAACAGCTCGAACACATCGGCCTGCTCTACCGCCCGCCCGGCGTACATCACCACCACTTCGTCGCACAGCTCCGCCACCACCCCCAGATCGTGGGTGATAAAGATGATGGCCATCCCGGTCTGGGCTTGCAGCTCTTTCATCAGTTCGAGGATCTGGGCCTGAATGGTGACATCCAGCGCCGTGGTCGGCTCGTCGCAGATGAGCAGGTCTGGCTCGCAGGAGAGCGCCATGGCGATCATCACCCGCTGGCGCATACCGCCGGAGAGGTTGTGGGGGTAGACCGCAAAGCGCTGGGCCGGTTCCGGGATACCCACCTTCTGCAGCATGGCGATGGCCGCGGCTTTGCGCTGGACCTTGTCATACTCGGGGCGATGGAGGCGAAACACCTCCATCAGCTGTTCCCCCACCGTCTGCACCGGGTTGAGGGCCGTCATCGGTTCCTGAAAGATCATCGAGATGCGGTTGCCGCGCACCTTGTACATCTGATCCGGCGCAAGGGACAGCAGCTCCTCCCCCTGAAAGCAGATGGCACCGGCCACCACCTGACCGTGGGGTTTGGGCAAGAGCCCCATGATGGCGAGCGAGGTGACACTCTTGCCACAGCCGGACTCGCCGACGATCCCCAGCGTCTGACCCGGGGCCACCTTGAAGCTGACCCCGTCTAGCACCTTGATCTTGCCGTCATCGACGGCGAACTCCACCTCGAGATCGCTTACCTCAAGGATGGGGGCCCGGTGCTGGCCGTTATCAACGACGAACACCTCCCCGTTATCCGGTACGTCGAGGATCGAGGCCTGGTGCTGGCCGCTATCAGCGGCGAACTCCCCCCCGTTATCCGGTACGTCAAGGTCGAGGATCGAGGCTGGGTGCTGGCCGTTATCAGCGGCGAACTCCACCCCGTTATCCGGTACGTCAAGAATGGGGGCCTGGGTGTTGGGCATAACTGCTGCTCCCTTCGCAATGGCCTGAATATCAATGACGTGCATAGGTCTTGTCGAGCAGGTTGATGGGCGCCAGCGCCTCCCCTGCCTCCTTGGCGTTGCGGGTCTCTTCCTTCACCTTGGGATCGAGCCAGAGCAGACCGCCGCTACTGTGAGGATAACCGTCCATCGGCCAGTAGAGCAGATCCGGCGTGTTCTTGGTAGCGGGTACCTCCGGCAGCATCACATAACGCCAGCTGCTGGCCCGCACATAGTTGAGCTGCACGCCGGGCACGAAGATGGCGAGATCATAGATGCGCTGCTGGATCTGCTGGGAGAGTTTGGCCCGTTTGGCCATGTCGAATTCGACGTTGTAGGCGTCGATCAGCGCGTCCAGCTCCTTGTCCGCTACGTTGAATAGGTTATTGGTCTGCGGTTTATTGGCGTTGGCGGAGTGGAAAAACTCCCAATATTGCGGATAGAGACCGCCGCCGCCCCAGCCGAGCCAGGCTGCTTCGTGTTTTTTCTCCAGCATTACCTTGAAGCCGGTGGCGCCATCCACCAGATTGAGCTCCAGATCCAGACCCGCTTTCTTGGCCTCTTCTTTCAGCACGGTCAGTCGCTTGGAGTGCTCCTGACTGGTGTAGGTGAGCGCCAGCGTCAGCCGTTCCCCTTTCTCATTTTGCAGGATGCCGTCCGGCCCAGGCTTGTTGTAGCCGCCCTTGGCAAAGTATTCGCGCGCCTTGCCTATGTCATAGGCCCGCTCCGGCAGCTTGATGTCGGTGAACTCGCCAAAGCCCGAGTCGAAGGTGGTGGCTCTGTCGTAGTCGCCGCGCAGCACGGTCTCGATCATCTTGTCGATATTGAAGGCGTGCTGGATGCCGAGGCGCACGTTCACGTCCGCCAGTTTGGGGTTGGCCACATTGAGGTGCACACCCTGACCGCCCTGTTTGGTGTCGGTCATGGCCATCACTTTCTGCACGTACCCCTTCTTGTACTCCGGGGTGACCGCTTTTTCATGCCACCAGTTGGGCAGGATCATCTCGAAGGTATCGAGCTCCCCTTTCAGGAAGTGACGGAAGGCGATGTTGTGGTCGCGGATCACCTGCACCTTGATGGTATCGATATTGAATCTGTGCTGGTTATAGCGATCACTCTTTGCCCACCAATCCTGCTGCTTGCTGAAGGTGACCGACTTGCCCTTCTTGACGTCGCTGATCACGTAGGGGCCAGTGGTGGGCACTACGGCCCAGTTGTACTGCTTCACCCAGTTGGGGGTCAGCTTGTAGTAGTGCCTGGGCTGGGGCCACAGCTCGGTGGTGTTGAGCAGATCCAGCTTGGCCTTGCGGTTGCCCGCTTTGACCAGAATGGTGTGGTCGTCGATCTTCTCTACCGCCACCACTTCAGTGGTGTAGTAGTTGTTGAACCAAGGGGCGCGGATTTCTTTTGAGCGCATCATCTCGTAGCCGAAGGTGTAGTCGTCGGCATTGACCGGCTTGCCATCCGACCATTTGGCGCGGGGATCCAGCTTGAAGTAGACGGTCTGGCTGTCTGGCGCGATGGCCCAATGGGTCGCGAGCGACGGAATGGGGTTGCCGGTATTGGGGTGAAAGCTGATGAGCCGCAACTGGTTATCGAGAATAAAGGAACGAAACGAACCGTTGGAGTCGGGCCCCACGGTGCGAAACGTCAGCGGGAAGCTGTCGACAAACATATTGAGGCTGCCGCCCGGCAGCGCCTTGGGGGAGGCGAACACCGGATCCGTGTCGTTGGTCTCCCATTTGAGATCCGCGGGCAGGCTGGCCGCCCAGACCCAGGATCCGTTTACCAGCACAAAGAGAGCACCTATCCATTTGATTTTATTTTTCATGTTTGACTTCCAGGTCTGGCCCCTGCACTGGGGGTCTTGATTGATAACGGGATTATCCCTTGCTCCCGGGACCGCCGATTGGGGCGGCCCGTCCTTCATTAATCACTGTTCGTTACCCGGCGCCTGCTGATGCGCACAGGCTCCGGCTGGCTTATTGGTAACGGGTAAATTTGCGCGGATCGAACGCCTCGCGGATCGCCTCACCGATAAAGGAGACCATGATCAGCACCAGACTCACCGCTGCCACCACGGAGCTGACGATCCAGATGGCATCCAGATTGTTGATGCCCTGGGAGAGCAGCTCCCCCCAGCTCGGGGTCGGCGGAGCCAGCCCGAAGCCCAGATAGTCGAGTGCCGTCAGGGTGGAGATATTGCCCACCACGGCGAATGGCGCCAGAGTGACGATCATCATCAGGGTATTGGGCAGGATGTGGTTGAAGATGATTCGCCCGGTGGTGGCCCCTTGCGCCCGCGCCGCCATCACATAGTCCCGCGCCCGCTCCTTGTAGGTGAGGGTGCGCATATACCAGGTGATCCCCATCCAGCCGAACAGCACGTTGATGCCGACAAACAGGCCGAAGTTGGGCTTGGCCAGCGATACCAGGATCATGATGACGTAGAGAAACGGCACCTGGGACCAGATCTCGATAAAGCGTTGCAGGATGAGGTCAAAGCGGCCGCCGAGAAAGCCCATCAGGCAGCCGATGGTGACCCCGATGGCGTAACTGGCCGCCAGCGCAATAAAGGCAAAGCCGATGGCAATGCGAAAGCCGTAGACCAGCCGTGCCAGCACGTCGCGGCCGCTGGTGTCGGTGCCGAGGAAGTGGCGCTCAGCCATGCTCGGAGCATAGGGCGGGTAGGCATCCTCTTTGAAATCCTGCTCGTAGGGGTTCCAGGGCACCGGCGGCAACAGCACCCAGTCACCCTGACCCTCTGCCGCAAACTTGGCCTTGAGCTGGCGGTAGTTGGTTTCGTACTCGTAGTCGAGCCCGAACTGCTGACCGGGGATCACATCGCCATAGGTGGGGAAGTGCAGCTGGCCCTGATAGCTGACCATCAGCGCTCGGCTGTTGACCAGCAGCTCCGCCAGCAGGGAGAGCAGCACCAGGGTGGTGAAGATGATAAAGGAGTAGTAACCGCGCTTGATCGACTTGAAGCGCTTGAGTTTTTTCAAGGTAACCGGATTGAGCTTCATGGTCAGTCTCCAAACCGCACGCGAGGGTCAACAGGAGGTGCAACGCAGATATCGGAGACGATATGGCGTGATATCAGCATCGGCATGGCAAGAGGTGGCTGGTTCATGGTTACTCTCCAAACCGAACGCGCGGATCAACGAGGGCAACGCAGATATCGGAGACGATATTGCCGATCAGCATCAGCATCGAGGTGATGGCCAGAATGCCCATGACGGTGGGGTAATCCCGCTCGACGATCGCCTCGTAACCGAGCAGGCCGATACCGTCGATGTTGAAGATGGTCTCAATGAGGAAGGAGCCGCCAAAGAAAACGGTGAGCACAGACCCCAGGTGACTGGCGATGGGGATCAGGCTGTTGCGCATAGCGTGGTCGGTGACAGCCTTGCGAAACGGCAGCCCCTTGGCCACGGCGGTGCGCACATAATCTGCCGACAGGTTCTCCATCAGGCTGTTTTTCATGGTCATGGTGAGGATGGCGAAATCACCGATGGCGTAGGCGATGAGCGGCAGCAGGGCGTGGGCAAAGACGGTGCGGATCTGATCCCAGCTGCTCTCCATGTACTCAAAATCGTCCCCCGGAAAACCGCCCATCGGCAGCCACTCCAGATGGAAGGCGAAGACGGTGATGAGGAAGATCCCCACCACGTAGGCGGGCAGGGCATAGGCCATGTAGATGAGCATGGAGCTTAACGAGTCGAAGCGGCTGTTGTGCCTGAGCGCCTTGGCCACCCCGAGCGGAATGGAAACGGCATAACTGAGCAGAAAGGTCGCCAGCCCGAAGAAGGCGGTCACCGGCAACCTGTCCTTGATGAGGCCCCACACCGGCTCGTAATAGCGGGTCGATTCGCCAAGATCCAGCACCGCCAGCTTCTGCAGCCACTCCCAGTAGGCGACCAGCATCGGCTTGTCGAGTCCATAGAAGGCCTTGAGCTCCTCGATCTGTTCATCGGAGAGGGCCTGCGCCCCCTTGCTGCCGCTGGAGCGGCCAGATTCATTCTGGGAAACCTGGGCTTGCAGCAGCATGCGTTCGACCGGTCCGCCCGGCACGAAACGGGTGATGGTGAAGACGAGCAGGGTGATACCGAGAAACGTCGGGATGATCAAAAGCATCCGACGTAGGAAATACGACAGCATGGTGGAACCTCGTCCTTGTTGTTCTTTTTTGCGGCCAGTCAAATCCGGTGACGGGCCTGTCCTTCCTGGCATTACGCGCTGGATTGGTTGCCAAACAGCAGACAATCCGCTTGGCCACTGTAAAAGCTCTGCAACAAAAATCAAGTACAAGGAAATGGAAAACTGGGACAAATGACCCGCTGAGACCAAAAGCACCGAAAAATGACGTTTTTTATCTGGAAAGTGAAAATCAAAACAAAACGCTACTGCTCAACATTATTTTAAAAAATATAAACAGCTGTTTGTTTAAGTTTTAAATACTTTTAAATTGTTGATTTTTAATGTTTTTGTTTGAGTTGTGAAATTGAAGGAAAACGATATCATCTCGACAATTTTATCTGTTACCCCCATGAGAACGGTCAGGTTAAACCCTCATGAAGTTAGTGTTTTATTCTTATTAAGGCCGATAAATCAAAATAAGATATAAACAGACAGCACGTTAACTAATAAGTTCATCAAATTTTAATTCAGCGCCATTTACGTCATTTAACAATGTTTTTACATTGCATGGGTTGTTTTTTGCAGAATTATTCACTAATTATGCCGGTCAAAATTAATACACTCCGCTTATTCTACGCCCAACCTTGCCACTCTCCTGCTCCATTGACGCCGCTAGTCAAAGATTGATAAGCCTTACACATCGCTCCAAAGAGGGCGGTATCAGGAAGCAAACAATAAACAACCAGGAAGGATATAAGCGATGCTTAGGAAGAGCAGAATCTCTGCTGCGGTTGCGTTCGCCTTGGCGAGCCTTGCGGCGGCCCCATCCGTATCTGCCGAAGAAGGGCAGAACGTCGAAAAACTGCAGAAAATCAAAGTCACTGGCTCCCGTATCTCCCGTGTTGATGTTGAGGGGGCGACTCCGGTTGTCTCTGTCAGCAAGGCCCAAATTGAACAGTCTGGTCAGCAGACTGTGGCCGATTATCTGAAACAGGCCTCCTACAACTCCTTTGGTGGTTACTCCCCTTCCTCTGGCGACTCCTATCAATCTCAGGGAACCGTTGGTCTGCGTGGTTTGGGCTCTACCCGTACTCTGGTACTGCTCAATGGCAAACGGATCGCCGGTTCACCGACCATGGGTGGTACTTCTATCAACCTGAACACCATCCCCATGGCGGCGGTTGAGCGGGTGGAAGTGAACCTTGATGGTGGCTCCGCCCTGTATGGTTCTGATGCCATCGGTGGCGTTATCAACGTGATCCTCAAAGAGGGTTTCGAAGGGCTGACTTTCCAGGGGCGTATCGGTTCGCCGACCGAAGAGGGTGGTGACGAGCAGAGTGGTTCCATTGTCAGTGGCATCACAGGGGACAAGGGTTCTCTGATGATGGTTTACGAGCACGATGTGAAAGACGTGATCTACTCCAAGGATCGTGACTATCTGGCCAAGCAGGGTGCCGAGGCCCCCAGTATTTATGGTCGCAATATCAAGGGGGTTGATGCTACTACCGGCAAGACGGTTACCCGCACCCTGGACGGCATCGACTGTGCCAATACAGGCGCAGGTTTCGTGCCCGTCGGGACAGCCTGCCGCTTCGACTTTGCCCAGGTTGCCGCCAAAACCGCTTCCCGGACGCGTGATACCGTCTATGTGAACGGCCGCTATCACATTAACGATAACGTGGACTTCGTACCGCAGTTGATTGGCTCCCGTGTCACCAGTTTTGGTCGCTTCGCGCCAGCTGCCGGTGCCTTCACCGTGGATGGTTCCACCCCTGAAAGCGCAGCAGTCTTGTCTGCCAACAACTTCAGTACCGCCAAGGCTGCGACCGTTTACTACCGCTTCAACAACGTCGGCCCCCGTGACAACGATGTGACTGACTTGACCGGTAACATGAACCTGGGTTTTGAAGGGACTGTGCCGACCGAAGCGGTAGGCGATCTGGAGTGGAACGCCGGTTACATGTATTCCAAAACAGATAACCGCAGCAATGGTTCCGGCTACGTTCTGGAGCCTGCAGTACAGACTCAGGTCAATAGCGGTAAATTTGTCAATGGCAGCTTCTCTGATGCGGCCACCAATGACCTTTCGTACGATACCAGCCGTACCTCCAAAATGGACTTCTTCCAGTGGTACGGTGGTTTGGGTTGGGAGATGGGTGAACTGCCCGCTGGCCCGGTCAGCTGGTATCTGGGGGCCGAGTATAACGATTGGGTTTACTCCGACACCTACGACAGCCAGTCTGAAGCGGGTAACGTACTGGGTTCATCCGGCAACTCCGGTAGCGGTGTGCGCGATGTGTTTGCCACCTATATCGAGAGCCTGATCCCCATCACCGAGCAGATCGAGCTGAACCTGGCGGGCCGTTACGACAAGTACAGCGACTTTGGCAGCGCCTTCTCGCCCAAAGCGAGTCTGCGTTATCAGCCGCTCGACCAGCTGATGTTCCGTACCTCCTGGTCCCAGTCGTTCCGCGCGCCGGGTCTGGATGATCTCTATGCCGCAGACTCGTTCTCTGCCGACTTTGCCAAGGACTATGTAGGTTGCCAGGCCAATGGCGTTACCAACTGTTCCGAGGCGCAGTACGACACAACGCGTCAAGCCAACAAGAACCTGAAGGAAGAGACTGCCAATACCTTCACCATCGGGGCTGCTTACAACCCGTTGGACAACCTGAACCTGTCGCTCGATTACTACTACATCAAGATTGATGACGTGATCCAGCTGGCTACCACCCAGACCCAGTTCTATCAGGAGCTCAACACCGGCAGCAACCCGAACGTCATTCGTGACGCCAACGGCGATGTCGAAATGGTCTACGCCGGCATGGTTAACCTGGGGCAACTCAAGACCAGCGGTATCGACTTCAAGGCTGACTACAAGTACGACTTCAACTTCTTCACGATGCGCTATGACTTCGGTGGCACTTACATCCTGAAGTATGAGGAAGGTCTGTTTGCCGGTGGCCCAATGATCGACAAGAAGGGTTGGAATGCGTTGCCAGACCTTCGCTTCAACTCCGGGGTCGGTGCCAATTTCCCGCAGTGGTGGAATCTGGATGCTTATCTGAGCGCCAACTATATCGACTCCCAGAGTCAGGATTACGTGAATGGACAGGAAGAGGGTCATATCGCTTCCAACACCATCTGGAACCTGAACGTAGCAGTCGATACCAGCTGGAATGGCAAGATCCAGACCGGCGTGAAGAACATGTTCAACCGCGGACCTTCCCTGTCGAGCGATGGCTTCACCTATGAAGAAGACCTCTACGGCATCGACGGTCGCGTCTACTACATCGACTACACCCAGAAGTTCTAATCAACCCCGTTGATATACAACCTCAGCCGGCCCGGTCGGGCCGGCTGTGCCCAACGTCCAAGGAAGTTACGGAGATAGGGTAATCCTATGAAGACAAGGACCATTACAATGAAGAAAGCGCTCCTTGGCAGCCTGGTTTCGGCCGCCTTGTTGACCAGCTTCAATCTGAGTGCCGCTACTGCCGGTCAGGCTGTGGACGCTCAAGCCGCCACCAATAATGCATCCAAAGTTTCCCAGCAGAAGATCGACAGCTATGCCGAATCTGCCGAATCTGCACTGGCCCAGTACAAGGCCGCCCTGCGGCAGGTCGACAGTCTGCGCACCTACAACGAGCAGGTGAGCAAGATGGTCGAGTCCCAGAGCGCCGAGCTGGCGTCGATGCAAAAGCAGATCGCCCAGATCGATCAGACCAGCACCGAAGTGGTGCCCCTGATGCTCAAGATGATCGACTCCCTCGAACAGTTTGTGTCACTGGATCTGCCGTTCCAGAAGGTCGAGCGGGAGGACCGCGTAGCGGCCCTGACCGACCTGATGAACCGGGCCGATGTCACCATCTCCGAGAAGTACCGCAAGATCCTGGAGGCCTACCAGATCGAGGAGGGCTTCAGCCGCACCCTCGAGTCCTACAAGGCGAGCCTGGACAAGGATGGCAGCGAGAAGACCTACGAGTTCCTGCGCGTCGGCCGTATCGCCCTACTCTACCAGTCCCCGGATGGCAATGAGACCGGCATGTGGAACAAGAAGACTCGCCAGTGGGAAGAGTTGCCCCAGGAGTATCGCAGTGCGGTTGAACAGGGCCTTCGCATCGCCAAGAAGCAGGCGCCGCCCGCGCTGATCAAGCTGCCGGTTCAAACTGCGGAGAAAGCATCATGAAAGGAATCAAACTTGCTATTGCCTCCCTGATTGCGGGAGCAACCCTGGTCACCCTGCCGGTGACCGCCGCCGAAAAACCGGTGGATCTCAATGCACTGCTGAACCAGGTCAAGGCCTCCAGCCTGAGCGAATCCCAACTCAACAAGGAGCGGGAGGCCCGCTTCCTGGCAGACAAGAACGAGCAAGGGGCGCTGCTGGCCAAGGCCAAGGCCGAGCTGGCTGCCGAAACCGCCAAGGGCGAGCAGCTCAAGGCGACTTTCGATGCCAACGACAAGCAGCTGACCGAGCTGACCGAAACCCTGCGCCAGCGTTCCGGCAACATGGGCGAGATGTTTGGTGTGCTGCGTCAGTTTGCCGGTGAGTTCAAGGGGATCTTCAACGCCTCCGCTCGTCGGGTCGAGCATCCGGAGCAATCCGCCCTGCTGACCCGTCTGGCCGAGAGTAAAGAGCTCCCCTCCAGCGACGATCTGGAAGCGTTCTGGACCACCACCCTCAGCCGCATGGTGGATGGTGGCAAGGTGAGCCAGATCCCGGCGACCGTGGTCTACGGCGAGGGCAACCAGGCAGAGAAGACCGTCACCCAGATCGGTGAGTTCAATACCGTCTCCGAAGGCAAGTACCTCACCTTCGTGCCGGAAACCGGCAAGTTCGAGCAGCTCTCCCGTCAACCGGAGAAGAGCGTGCTGGAGCCCATTGCCGAGTTTGAAGCGGGTGGTGACGGGGTCAAACCCATCTTTATCGACCCGTCTCGCGGTGTGATCCTCTCTCTGCTGGTGCAGTCGCCGACCCTCAAAGAGCGGATCGATCAGGGTGGTTCCGTGGGTTATGTGATCCTGGCATTGGGGGTCATCGGTACCCTGCTAGCCATCTTCTGTGGCGTACGCCTGTCGCTGATCGGTTCGTCCATGCGCAAGCAGCTGAAATCCGATCAGATCATCAAGGGCAACCCCATTGGTGACATGCTGGGGGCTTACCAGAACCATCGCGGTGACAACATCGAGGATCTGGAATCCAAGCTCGACGAGATCATCCTGCGCAACGTGCCCAAGTTCGAGAAAGGCATCAGCCTCATCAAGCTGATCGCCTCGGTCGCGCCGCTGCTAGGTCTGCTCGGTACCGTGGTGGGGATGATTGCTACCTTCCAGGCCATCACCCTGTTTGGTACCGGCGATCCCAAGCTGATGGCGGGCGGTATCTCCGAGGCGCTGGTGACCACCATGCAGGGTCTGGTCGTCGCGGTGCCCATGCTGTTCCTCTACACCATTGTGCAGACCCAGAGCCGTCGTCTGATCCAGGTGCTGGAAGAGCAGAGCGCCGGTTTCGTCGCCCGTTATCAGGAACGTCTGCACGCCTCCAAAGCCGCAGCGTAAGGAGTCACCCATGTGGTTCTGGTTGATTGAAGAAGTCGAGTCGGTCCGCCGGTTTTTGGGATTGGGGGGCGATGTACTGGTCGCCCTGTTCTTCCTGACCCTGATGATGTGGGCCCTATTGCTGGAGCGCTGGTTCTACTTCATGGCGGTTTACCCCAAGCAGGTGAAGCAGACCAAGGCCACCTGGCTGGCCCGCACCGATCATCTCTCCTGGTCTGCCAGGCAGATCCGGCGCGAGCTGGTCTCACGGGTCGCCATGGCGGTGGACAAGGGGATGCCGGTCATCAAGGTGCTGATTGCTCTTTGCCCGTTGATGGGGCTGCTCGGCACCGTGGTGGGGATGGTGCAGGTGTTTGACACCCTGGCCATCACCGGCACCGGTTCGCCGCGAGCGATGGCATCCGGGATCTCCAAGGCAACGGTACCGACCATGGCGGGCATGATTGCCGCCCTTTCCGGCCTGTTTTTTGTCAACCAGCTCGATCACAAGGCCAAACTGGCGGTGCAAAAGCTGGAAGACAACCTGAAACACGGTTGATGCAGGATGCATACCCCCGGCGAGGCATGGCCTGCCGGGGGCACAGAACAAGCAAGGAGTTTCTGCTATGAGAAAACGTTACAGCGACAGCGGTGCTGACGAGGCGGCTATCGATTTGACCCCCATGCTGGACATAGTGTTCATCATGCTGATCTTCTTCATCGTTACCACCTCCTTCGTCAAGGAGTCCGGTGTCGAGATCAACCGTCCCAGTGCCAGCACGGCCGAGACGGTGAAGAAGGGCAATATCATGGTCGCGGTGCGCGAAAACGGTCAGGTTTGGGTCGACAAGCGGGTGGTCGAGGTGGGGGCGGTACGCGCCAACATCGAGCGGCTGCGGGCCGAAAACCCGGAGAGCGCCGTGGTGATCCAGGCCGATAACGAATCCCGTTCCGGTCTGGTGGTGCAGGTCATGGATCAGATCCGCATGGCCGGTGTCCAGAACATCTCCATCGCGGCAGACAAGAGCAGCTGATGCCGGAGAGAGACCTATGAGATACCTGATATCGTTGGCGGTCTCCTGTGTGGTGGTGTTCTTTCTGTTTCTGGGAATGAACAAGCTGATCACACCGGATCACCGGGAGCTGGTGGAGAAGGATGACGTCACCATGACCGATTTCATCCGCCTCAAGCCCCAGGAGACCCTGCAAGAGAAACAGCGGGAGCTGCCCAAACCGCCGCCGCCCAAGCGTCCGCCGCCTCCTCCCGAGATGGAAGTGGCCAGCACAGATCGGCCGAAGATGGATAGCGCGCCGATGGACATGCCCAAGCTCGACATCCCGGTCAACATCGGTGGTGGCAACGCACTGGGTGCCTACAGCACCGGCGGCGGCGGTGGCGGCGTCGGTGGCAACAATGGTGCCATTCCGCTGGCGACCTTCGAGCCCATGATGCCCCGCAAGGCGGCACTGGCGGGTCTGGCCTCCGGCAAGGTGCTGGTGGAGTTCACCGTCACCGAGCGCGGTACTGTCAGCAACGTGCGGATCGTCAAGGAAGAGCCGCGCAGCTATGACCTCGGCAAAGAGGCGCGCAAAACCATCGCCAAATGGACGTTCAAACCGGCCATGGTGGATGGCAAGCCGCAGGCGAGCCGGATGCAGCAAGAAATCGAGTTTGCGGTCAACTAAGGAAGGTGGCGATGAACAAGTTACACAAGATGATCCTCGCCCCGGTCGCCATGGCGGTGCTGCTCAGCACCGCCAGTTGGGCCGCCGAGCAGCCGACCCTGTCGGATCGGGCCTATCGGGCGGTCAACAAGGCGCAGGAGCTGATCACCGAGAAGAAATACGGCGAGGCAAATGCCAAGTTGCAAGATGCGCTCTCTGGTGCGGGCGAACGGGTCTACGACAAGGGAGTCATATTGCAAACCCTCGGTTTCGTGGCCGCCCAGCAGGAGAAATACGGTCAGGCGACCAAGTACTTTGCCGATGCCATCGCGACAGGCGGCCTGCCGCCACCGGTGGCCCAGCAGGTGCGCTACAACCTGGCCCAGCTCTATATGGCTGAGGGCAACTTCCAGGGGTCGATCAAGACCATGAAGGAGTGGTTTGCCAACCAGGGCAAGGATGACAAGCCCAACTCCCATGCCTATATCACCCTGGCCAACGCCCACGTGCAGCTCAAACAGTACCGTGACGCGATCCCGGCGGTGGATCAGGCGATCAAGCTGTCGGCAGGTAAAGCGCCGGAGTCCTGGTATCTGCTGAAAATGGGCGCTCACTACGAGCTGAAACAGTACAAACCGGCGACCGAGGTACTGACCTCTCTGGTCAACATGTTCCCGGAGAAGAAGAAGTACTGGACCCAGCTCTCGGCCATGCATATGCAGGCGGGGAATGATGGCAAGGCACTGGCGGCGCTGGAGTCGGCCTACAACCTCGGCATGCTGACCGAGGCCGCCGAGCTGCAGCGGCTGGCCAACTACCTCGCCTTCAGCGGCATTCCCCATCGCGCTGCTCGGGTGATGGAGAAGGGGATGAAGGACGGGGTGATTGAGCAGAGCGCCAGCAACTACAAAACCCTGGCCAACTACTGGCATCAGGCCAAGGAGCTGGATCCGGCCATCGACACCCTGGCCAAGTCCTATCAGCTGGCCCCGAGCGCCGAATTGCAGTTGAAAATGGCGCGCATGATGATCCAGAGCAAGCGCTATCAGGATCTGGTGGCGCTGGCCGCCAAACCGGCAGCTAATGCCAATGGTGAGCAGCGTGCGGATCTCAAGTTCCTGACCGGGGTCGCCTATTTTGAGCAACAAAAGCCGAAGGAAGCGCTCAACGCCTTCACCCAGGCGGCTCAGAATGGGAACGTCAGCGGTCGGGCATCCCCCTGGATCAGCTTCCTCAAGGAGCAGGGTGGCGCGGGGGAGGCAGCCGTCCAGTAATGCCAATGACAACTACCTGTAGTCCCTTTTATGGTTGCCTGGTGGCTCCATTAACCGCTCTTCGGAGCGGTTTTTTTATGGCGGCAGCCAGCACCTGCTGGTGGCCGAGGCGCTGTTTTATCCCTTTTCATGCCAATAAAGAGCTTTTGTCGACATTGGTCTATCTCCCCCGATGTGACAAACGTTTCAGCCACCGCGGCAACCGTGACACCAGTTGGCGCAGCGCCGTGGTTAATGGGAGCTCGGGGGGCCTGCTCGCTGGGCACCAGTACCGTTCATCTTTCTCTCAGCTGCGACTTGTTAGGGTGGCTTTTGCCTTGTTGATAAGCGTCACACCGAAAACGGCCACTTTTAACAAGAAAAGCAACATATCGAAGTTGAAATTTTGGCCGACTCAGGAAAGAATGCGCGCTCGGTTATTGGCGCCGTGGTGCAGGTTGACCCGCCATCGGCAGACCGAGGATAAGACGGCCTCCGGCCCATTTGGTACAGGAAACCACACAGGAATTTTATGAATCCCCTTCGCACTGCCGCTTCGGCCCTTTTATGCACATTTGCGCTGGTCAGCCAGCAGGCTGCCGCCGTCGAGTACCGTCTGCCTGCGGCCAACAGCCGCCTGATCGGTGAAAACCAGCAATACGTGGTGCCTGCGGACAACCGTCCGCTGGAGCAGATCGCCTCCGACTTCCAGCTGGGTCTGACCAACATCATGGAAGCCAACCCGGGCGTTGATCCCTATCTGCCGAAGGCGGGTAGCACCCTGATCATCCCCCACCAGCTGATCCTGCCCAACGCGCCGCGCGAAGGGATCGTTATCAACGTTGCCGAGATGCGTCTCTACTACTATCCGAAAGGGAAGAACGTGGTAGAAGTGCTGCCTATCGGGATCGGCCAGCTGGGGGTCAACACCCCGGAAAACTGGATCACCAAGGTAGAGCGCAAGCGCGCCAACCCGACCTGGACCCCGACCGAGAACATCCGTCGCCGCTATGCCGCCCAGGGCAAGACCCTGCCGGCAGTATGGCCAGCCGGCCCGGATAACCCCATGGGTCTGCACGCCCTCTACATCGGCAACCTCTATGCCATCCACGGCACCAACGCCACCTTCGGTATCGGTCTGCGGGTGAGCAGCGGTTGTGTGCGTCTGCGCGCTGACGACATCAAGTATCTGTTCGACAACGTGCCGGTCGGCACCCGCGTCCAGTTCGTCAACCAGCCGGTCAAGACCACGGTCGAGCCGGATGGCGGTCGCTACATGGAAGTACACGAGCCGCTGTCGCGCAACGAAGAGGAGTTCAACTCCACCGCTTCCGTGCCGCTTCCGATGACCCCGGCCATTACCCGCTTCATCGCTCACGCCGAGTCTGACTCCAACGTGGTCAAGCAGGTACTGGAACAGCGTACCGGTATGCCGACCCGCCTCAATCCCTGATTGAGCAAGTTGGCGGTGCTACGCGCACCGGCTGGATAAAGAAAACGGCGACCAGATGGTCGCCGTTTTTTATGAGGCATTCGCCGCCTGGTTACTGCACGCAGACCGGGCAGAAGGCGTAGGTGCCTTGCGGGTCGTTGAAGCGGGTGAGCGGGTCGAGGCTGCGGTTTACTTCAACCAGCGCCTTGCCAAATCCCGCTGGCAACCAGCTTTGTAACTGCGGAGCCAGCACGCCGGCACTGCTGTCAAACAGCTGGCGCAGGAACTTGTCTTTGGCAGACTCCTCCTGCTCGATGGGGGTCACCTGCCACTCCTTGAGGTTGGCCAGCTCGGCGGCGGCCTTGATGGCGTCATCCAGATTGCCGAACTCGTCCACCAGACCCAGGGTCTTGGCATCTTCACCGGTCCAGACGCGACCTTCGGCCGCTTTCTCGGCCTCTTCCGGGCTCAGGCCTCGGCCCTTGCTGACCAGACCGATGAAGCGCTGATAGGTATCCTCCACGCTCAGCTGGATCGCCTGACCGACGTGATCCGGCAGGGCGCGGGTCGGGCCGACGCCGACGTAATCTGTGGTGCCGACCCCGTCGGTATGGACACCGAACTGGGCCAACGCCTTGTCGATGGTGGCGAACATGCCGAACACCCCGATGGAACCGGTGAGGGTGGTGGGGGAGGCGAAAATCTTGTCCGCATCGGCGGAGATCCAGTAACCACCGGAGGCGGCATAGCTGCCCATGGAGACCACCACCGGTTTGCCTGCCTGTTTCAGGGCCAGCAGCTCGGCGCGGATCTGCTCGGCGGCGAAGGCGCTGCCGCCGGGGCTGTCGACCCGCAAGACCACGGCTTTAACCTTGTCATCGCGGCGGGCATCGGCCAGCAGATCGGAGAGGGTATCGCCACCGATGGTACCGGCAGGCTGCACGCCATCCATGATGGCGCCGCTGGCGACCACCAGACCCACCTCATCCTTGCCGCTCTGGGGATACTGTTCGGGCGCGGCAGCCAGATACTCTTTCAGGCCGACCCCTTTCCAGCCGTGATCGTCCGCTTCACCAACCTCTTTAATGACCGCCTGGGTCATCTCGTCGCGGGTAGCCAGCTGATCCACCAGACCGTTGTCGAGGGCGTAGTTGGCGGCATTGCCACCGGCTTTGCGCAGCAACTCGAGGAAGCGCTCCTTGCCCGGCGCGACCGCATCGGGTTCGATTTCGCGCTGTTCGGCGACATCGGCCACATAGGATTGCCACAGCTGATCCAGCCAGCGCTGGTTCGCTTCTTTGCTCTCGGGGGACATCTCGTCGCGGGTATAGGGTTCGACGAAGGATTTGTAGGTGCCGACCTTGAACACGTGCGGGGTGATGTTGAGCTTCTCCAGCGCCGACTTGAAGTAGGTCTGGTAGACGCCAAGCCCCTCGATCACTACAGCGCCGCTCTGGTTGAGCAGCACGTGATCGGCGTGGGCCGCCAGCAGGTACTGGCACTGGCTATAGAAGTCGGCCATGGCGATCACCGGTTTGCCGCTCTCCTTGAACTCATCGATGGCGCTAGCCACCTCCTGCAGTTTGCTGAAGTTGGCCCCCTGCAGCCCTTGCGGTTTGATCACCAGCGCCTTGATGCGCTCGTCATCCTTGGCACTCTTGATGGCCCACAGCAGGTCGGAGAGAACGATCTCGCTCGGCTGTTCGTCGCTGCTGTCCATCTGGCGCAGCAGTTGTACTGTGGGATCGGTCTGGGAGCGTTGCTCCACCAGCACGCCGTTGAGATTGAGGGTCAGCGCCCCTTCGATGGGAGCCTGAGGGGCCTCTTTCTGGCTGACGCTGAAGACGATGACCAGCACTACGATGAGAAACAGCAGATTGACCAGCATCAGCCGGGTGAAATTGAGCAGGCGCCACAGGCTGCGGAACAACCAACCCAGACCTTTGAAAATAGACATAGTCGCGTTATCGCCCTGTTAATGGGTAGAGAAGGGTCATTATTAACCAGTTGCGGGCGAAATTGCCATTTCCCACTGGTGGATCCCGCCTATCTTCGTTCAGGGCACGGCTGTTCGCTGAAAGTTTGTCCAAACATTTGTTTGAAAAAGGATTTTCGATTCTTTACTCTAGCCTCAGTTTGATAACAAAAAATTAACTGGAGGCATCGTGAGCCGCTATCCGACCTTGCTGACCCCGCTCGACCTTGGTTTTACCCAACTGCGCAACCGGGTGTTGGGCGTTGTTCCATGCACCCTGGCTTTAAAGAGGAAGGCATCATGAGTCGCTATCCCCATCTGCTGACGCCCCTTGACCTCGGTTTTACCCAGCTGCGCAACCGTGTGTTGATGGGCTCCATGCATACCGGCCTCGAAGAGGAGAAGGGCGGTTTTGACAAGCTGGCCGCCTTTTATGCCGAGCGAGCCCGCGGTGGCGTTGGCCTCATCGTCACCGGCGGTATCGCCCCCAATCTGCGCGGTCGGCTGGTGCCTCACGGTTCGCAGTTGAGCTTCCCCTGGCAGGTGAGCAAGCACAAGAAGGTGACCAGCGCCGTGCATCAGGAGGGGGGCAAGATCGCGCTGCAGATCCTCCATGCCGGTCGCTACGCCTACCATCCGTTCAGTCTGGCGCCGAGCGCCCTCAAGGCCCCCATCTCCCCGTTCAAGCCGCGCGCCATGAGCGAGCGGCAGATCCGTGGCACCATCCGCGACTTCGCGGCTACAGCTGCGCTGGCCAAGGCGGCCGGTTATGACGGCGTCGAGGTGATGGGCTCGGAAGGTTATCTCATCAACCAGTTCATCTGCGAGCGTACCAACAAGCGCACCGATGGCTGGGGCGGTAGCAGCGAAAACCGTATGCGCTTCCCGGTGGAGATTGTCCGCGCCATCCGCGAGCGGGTTGGCACCGACTTCATCATCATCTTCCGCCTCTCCATGCTGGATCTGGTGGAGCAGGGCTCGACCCTGGAAGAGGTGATCGCCCTTGGCAAAGCGCTGGAAGCGGTGGGGGTTACTCTGATCAACACCGGCATCGGCTGGCACGAAGCGCGCATTCCCACCATCGCTACCAGCGTGCCGCGCGGCGCCTTCAGCTGGGTCACAGCCGAGCTGAAAAAGCACCTCAAGGTGCCGCTCATCACCACCAACCGGATCAACACTCCGGAGGTGGCCGAGCGCATTCTGGCGGGCGGCGAGGCGGATATGGTCTCCATGGCGCGCCCCTTCCTGGCGGATCCCGAATTTGTCATCAAGGCGGCCGAGAACCGTGCAGACGAGATCAACACCTGCATCGCCTGCAATCAAGCTTGCCTCGACCATGTGTTCAAGCAGAAGCGCGCCTCCTGTCTGGTCAATCCCCGCGCCTGTTTCGAGACCGAGCTGACGTTCGGTCGGGTGCCCCAGCCCAAAAAGCTGGCAGTGGTGGGAGCAGGCCCGGCCGGACTGGCGTTTGCCTGCTACGCCGCCGAGCGCGGCCATCAGGTGAGCCTGTTCGATCAGGCGAGCGAGATTGGCGGCCAGTTCAACTTCGCCAAGCAGATCCCGGGCAAGGAGGAGTTTCACGAAACCCTGCGCTATTTCGCCAAACGGCTGGAGAAGTGTGGCGTCGAGCTTTACCTTGGTCAGCGCCAGAGTGCCGAGAGCTTGCTCGGCGGCGGCTTTGACGAGGTGATCCTCGCCACCGGTATCCGCCCGCGTACCCCCAACATCCCGGGGATCGAGCATCCCAAGGTATTGAACTACCTCGATGTATTGCGGGATCACAAGCCGGTCGGCGAGAAGGTGGCGGTGATCGGCGCTGGCGGCATCGGCTTCGATGTGGCCGAATTCCTTGTGGAGAAAAGGGTTGAGACAGATGCCGGGAGCCACCGTGATCACTGGCTCAAGGAGTGGGGCATCGACAAGCAGCTTGGCGAGCGCGGTGGCCTCACCACTCCTGAAGTCGATGCACCCGAGCGCCAGATCTGGCTGCTCCAGCGCAAGGAGAGCAAGGTGGGTGACGGCCTTGGCAAGACCACCGGCTGGATCCACCGTACCGTGCTCAAGAACCGCAAGGTGGAGATGCTCTCCGGCGTGCAATATCTGCGCATCGATGACGACGGGCTCCATATCCAGGTGGGCGACAAGCAGCAGTGCCTGCCGGTGGATCAGGTGATCATCTGCGCCGGGCAGGAGCCCCTCAAAGAGCTGCAGGCTGGGTTGCAGGCGGCAGGCAAGCCGGTGCATATCATCGGCGGTGCCGACGTGGCTGCCGAGCTGGATGCCAAGCGGGCCATCCGGCAGGGGGCCGAGCTGGCTGCGGTCATCTAGCCAGCTGTGCCATCCTACCCTTTATAGTGCGATAAACCCCTGAGCCTCAGGGGTTTTCTTCATTCGGTGCTGTGCTAAGGTAGCGCCATCATTGCCCCAGAGAAGGAATTGCCCATGGATGCCCTCACCCTGTTGCTCAACCGCCACTCCTGTGGCCGTCTCGCCGATCCCGCTCCTGCCGGAGAGGTGCTCGACAATATCCTCAAGGCGGGCCTGCGCGCGCCGGATCACGGCACCCTGACTCCCTGGCAATTCATTCTGTTTGAAGGGGAGGGGCGCGAGCGGTTGGGCAAGCTGTTGGCCGAGGCTGCCCGTGCTCGTGGCGAGGATGACGATAGCGTCAAGAAGTGCAGCGAAGCGCCGCTGCGGGCGCCCTTGGTCGTGGCGGTGGCAACCCGTTATCAGGAGCACCCCAAGGTGCCGAAACTGGAGCAGGAGCTCTCCGCCGGTTGCGCCCTGATGGCGATGCAGATGGCGGCGCAGGCGCAGGGCTTCAACGGCATCTGGCGCTCCGGCTGGTTTATCTTCGATGCTCAGATCAACAAGGGATTGGGGTTGGCGGCGGAAGATCAGCTGGTGGGCTTCCTCTACCTCGGCACCCCCATGCTGGAAGCGCGCAAACTACGCGAACTGCCGCGTGATGAGTTTGCCCGCCGTTTCTGACACCTCGGTCACGTTGCGCTAGAAAAAGTAAAGCCTCGAGAAATCGGGGCTTTTTTGTTTAACCGTGAATAGTAACCAGAGTGGTTGGGGAAAATAAATGGGTCAAAGAGGCTTCGCGCGCCATAGCAGGTAATTATTTAAATAGTGCGATGTACCTCGCAATCCTGTTGTATTTCACTATGTAAAACGTTTGCGCATTCGATAATATCTCCCTGCCAGTTTAGAAGGGCACTCCTTCTAATTTTTCTGCGATGAGAGTCGCAATTCCGTAGCACCTTTTAACAGCCCAACGTCTTCGTGACATTGGGCTTTATTTTTTATGGGGTGTCGGGGCGGCGGTGAGCTGATGGCGGCATCGGCTCACCGCCCGGTTGGCTACCTTATGCCCTGTTTTTGGCTGGCAGGATCCGGGCAGGGTTGCCGACTACCCGAGCTCCGGCCGGTACATCTTTGGTGACTACGGCACCCGCGCCGACGATCGCCTCCCGCCCTATGGTGACGCCGGGCAGCAAGATGGCGCCACCCCCAATCCAGACCTTGTCTTCAATGGTGACCGGCAGTGCCGTCTCTGTTCCCTGAATCCGTTCGTCGGCCTCCAGCGCATGGGCTGCGGTATAGATCTGCACATTTGGCCCAATCATCACGTTGGCACCGATGCGGATGGGGGCATTATCCAGCAGGGTCGCCCCCATATTGATGTAGGAGTCCTTGCCAAGCTGGATATGGCGGCCATAGGTGCAGTAGAGGGGCGGGCAGATAGAGGCGTTCTCTGCCAGTTCGCCAATCAGATCCGCCAACAGCGCCCGCTGCTCTGCTTCCTCTTCCGCCTGATTGAAACGGCGGTAGCGCCGTGCCGCCTCCCGGCGCAACTGGGCTAATTCCGGAGCCATGCAGTTGTAAGGTTGGCTGCTGATCATCTTCTGGTATTCGCTCATGGAGGTTCCTTTCCTTCATCTGTCATGGGATTGGATATTGGCGCCAATACGGCAGGAGGAACGTGATCATCCACCCGATACGGGCAGAACCAGATTGGCAGGTCTGCCTTCGGCAAAGGCCAGTACATTCTCGAACGCCACGCGAAAGTAGAGTTCGTAGCTGTTTTGCTCCACATAGCCGAGATGAGGTGTCGCCAATACGTTGGGCAGGCGCAGCAGGGGCTCGTTTTGTGGCGTTGCCGGTTCGATGTCAAACACATCGATCGCGGCCCGTTTCCCAGGATGGTTGCATAGCTCTGCATAGAGGGCGCCCGGCTCGATAAGCTCGGCCCGGCTGATGTTGACCAGCAGGGAGTCCGCTTTCATCAGGGCGAGATCGGCCCGGTTAACACAGCCGCAGGTTGCTTCGTTCAGACGCAGATGCAGTGAGAGGATATCGGCCTGACTGAAGAATGTCTCCTTGCTGGAGGCGCTGGTATAGCCATCCAGCTCGGCCTGCCTGCGAGAAGCCTCACTGCCCCATATCAGTACCGACATGCCAAATGCCTTGCCATAGCGGGCGATCCGTTGGCCTATCTTGCCGTAGCCCCAGATGCCGAGCGTCAGCCCATGCAGCGTGCGTCCCAAACCAAGGTCGCCAGATTGCTGCCATTGGCCTTGGCTCAAAGCCTGGCTGTAAGCAGGTATATGGCGGGAGGCGGCCATGATGAGCGCCCAGCAGAGCTCGGCGGGAGCAATAGGGCTGCCGCTCCCTTCTGCCACTGCAACGCCGTACCGCAGGCACAGTATCGGGTCGATATGCTGGCTGACTTTGCCGGTCTGGCTGATGAATTTAAGGGTGGGAAGCTGTATCAGCAGTTGTTCGTCGATGCGGGTACGCTCGCGGATCAGCACCAGTGCTTCCACATCTGCCAGCTTGGCGGCAAGTTGTGCCAGATCGGGTTCGCTCTGGTTGAGGACGGTAACGTCATGACCCGCCAGCAGGGCAAAGCAGGGGAGGTGGCGCACCTGATCCTGATAGTCATCCAGAATAGCAATTCGCATAAGAAGTCCCTCTCGGCTGCGTTGGCTCGGACCGCTATCTTACCGGAATAAAGGTGTCTGTTGTATTCAAATGAACACAGTTAGAAGGGCGGGTGATCAAGCCTATGTCCACGGACTGGGAAGAGCTCGGCAGGCCAAAACAATCAGGGCCCCCGAACGGGAGCCCTGATTGTATGAGGTCGGCGTTAATGCTGCCCGCACTTAGCCGTGCTTGCGGCCAGAGAGGCGGCACCACTCTTCTTTGACGGCGGTCGGGTCCATCTCGAACCACTGACCATAGATGGCTTCCAGCTCCGGCGCCTGGCTCTCCAGCACGCCGGAGAGGGCCATCAGGCTGCCCGCTTTGCCGTGGCCGGCAATAAGCGGCGCCAGTTCGCGCAGCGGGCCGGCCAGGATGTTGGCGACCACCACGTCCGCTTCGACGTCTTGCGGCTGGTCGGCCGGCAGGTAGAGTTCAATCTGGCCGGCGACGCCGTTACGCTCGGCGTTGTCGTGGCTGGCCTGGATGGCTTGCGGGTCGATGTCGATGCCGATGACGCGGGCGGCACCCAGTTTCAGGGCGGCGATGCCGAGAATGCCTGAGCCACAGCCAAAGTCGACCACGGTTTTACCGGTCAGATCCAGCCCGTCCAGCCACTGCAGGCAGAGGGCTGTGGTGGGGTGGGTACCGGTACCGAAGGCCAGGCCCGGGTCCAGCATGACGTTGACCGCATCAGGATTTGGCACATCGCGCCAGCTAGGGCAGATCCAGAGGCGCTCGCCAAACTGCATTGGGTGGAAGTGATCCATCCACTCGCGTACCCAGTCCTTGTCTTCCAGCTGTTCGACCTTGTAGCCGACGTTTTCGCCGAAGATCTGCTGGAAGAAGGCGATGGTGGGGGCCGGATCGGTTTCGGCATCGAACAGACCCATCACTTCGGTCTCGCCCCAGAGCGGGGTTTCACCGGGCATGGGTTCATAGACGGGCACATCCTTGGCATCCATAAAGGTCACAGCCTGGGCTCCACGCCCCAGCAGCATGTTGCTCACCTTGTCTGCGGTCTTGGCAGTGGCGTTGATTCGAATTTGTATCCAGGGCATGGCGTCGACTCTTCATAAATGTGAAACCGCGAGATTCTATCATCATGGGGCTGTGCTGTCGTGGTTTGCCCATGATGTGGGGGGATATGGGGGGGCTTTTGCCGGATTGGCACGGTTCCTGTATTGCTCTATGCAGGCGAAGACGATCGGTTTTCGCTGAACGCTTTGCTCAAGTTCCGTCATCTTTCACTGCCACCCTTGGGTGGCATTTTTTTTTCAGCCCTTGTTTGCCTGGTAAGAAATCTGCCAGACAAAAAAAAAAGAGCAAGGTCGACACCTTGCTCAAGGACGGGCTGGCGCCGCTTTGGCGCATTCATGCTGCTGTTGGCACGGCAGATGCAAAGAAAAATGTGTCCTGCATAAGGATATGTGTGTGATTGTTACCCCAATGTTCAGGTATTCAGGCCATTTCTCGCGAANAGATGCAAAGAAAAATGTGTCCTGCATAAGGATATGTGTGTGATTGTTACCCCAATGTTCAGGTATTCAGGCCATTTCTCGCGAAATGGCCTCTTTTTTGGCTGATTGCCGGACGTTGGCCTGCTGCTGGCTGGCATGAGTGCCGCTGGTTGTGCCCGTTTGGGGCATCTCCTTGGTGAACTTATCCCATCATGGTGCGTTTGAGGGCTTAGTTGGCGAAGTCGCTCATGTCGATCACCAGCTTGCCTACCATACGGCCCGCCTCCACCTCGGCATGGGCCTGAGCCAGCGTGACCGGGGTCAGTGACGGGATGGTTCTGGTCAGGGTGGTCTGCAATACCCCTTCATCGACCAGTGCTGCCACCCGGCCGAGCAGGCGGTGCTGCTCGATCATGTCCGGCGTCTGGAACAGGGAGCGGGTGAACATGAACTCCTGGCTGAAGGTGACACTCTTGCTCTTGAGCAGGGAGAGATCCCACGGCTCGCTCGATTCGGCGATGGTACAGATATGGCCAAACGGGCGGATCAGCCCGGCCATGGTGGCCCAGTGCTCGGCAGTAGCGTTGGTGCAGAAGATGGCATCGACCTGAGTGATGCCAAGGGCGGTCAGCTCCTCCTGCAACTTGTGGTGGTTCACAACCTGATGGGCGCCCATTTCGAGGCACCACTCACGGCTCTCTGGGCGGGATGCGGTCGCAATCACCTCCATGCCGGTGAGCTGGCGAGCCAGCTGGATGGCGATGGAACCCACGCCACCAGCGCCGCCGATGATCAGCAGTTTGCCACGGCTCTCGCGGGTGAGGGCGAAGCGCTCGAACAGCGTCTCCCAAGCGGTGATGGCGGTGAGCGGCAGGGCGGCGGCTTCCACATCGCTCAAGCTGGTGGGGGCGATGGCGGCGATGCGCTCATCCACCAGTTGCAAGGCGCTGTTGCTGCCCGGGCGACTGATGTCGCCGGCATACCAGACCCGGTCACCCGCTTTGAACAGGGTGACTTCGCTGCCGATGGCGATCACTTCCCCCACCGCATCCCAGCCCAGCACTCGGGGCGCGCTTTCAATTTTGGCCTTGGGGGAGCGCACCTTGGTATCCACCGGATTGACGGAGGTAGCGGTGACGCGCACCAGCAGATCCCGCGGACCCGGAACGGGATCGGGCAGGTTGGCGGCGATAAAGCAGTCGGGGTGGTCGCTTGGCAGATAGTGAGTCAGGGCAATGGCTTTCATGGCTTTTCCTTTCAAATCGCTGTGTTCGGGATTGCCACTCACTCTAGTCTGGTTGATTATCAAGATTAAGATGGGTAATCGGTAAAGACTGTTTGAATATATGAACAATGTCGATCTGGAGTTGATGGGACTGTTCGCCACTGTGGTGGAGCAGGGGAGCTTTACCCGAGCCGCCGAGCTGCTCGGTATGCCCAAATCGTCGGTGAGCCAGAAGATCTCGCGGCTCGAATCCCAGCTCGGGGTGCGGCTGTTGCAGCGCACCACCCGCAGGTTGAGCCTGACGCCGCAGGGGGAGCTCTATGTGGAGCACTGCCAGGGACTGCTGGCACTGGCCCGCAGCGCCAATCTGGCGATGGCGCGGCTGCGCTCGGCCCCGGCGGGGCGGGTGCGGATCACCGCCCCCGAGGCGACCGGCACCCTGCTGCTTGGTCGGATCCTCGCCGAGTTTCGCGCTCTATATCCCGAGGTAGTGCTGGAGCTGACCCTGAGCGATGAACAGCTCGATCTGGTGGGGGAGGGGTACGATCTGGCGCTTCGGGCGGCGCCGCTGAAAGACTCCAGCCTCATCTGTCGGCGCATCGGTCAGGTGGCACGCCATCTGGTGGCCGCACCTGCCTATCTGGCGGCCCACGGCATGCCGCAACAGCTGAGCGAGCTGGGCCGTTATGCCTGTCTGGTGCACTCGGCCATGCCGGTGTGGCCATTGCAGGAGGGGGGCTGGCGGCCGCAGGGGGCCTGTGTCAGCAACAGCTTGCTGGCGCTGCGGGAGATGGCGCTGCATGACGGGGGGGTTGCCTTGTTGCCCCACCATGTCTGTGAAGGGGATTTGGCGGCGGGGCGGTTGCAGAAGGTGTTGCCGGATCAGCCCATTCCGGCCAACCCGTTTTACCTTATCTATCCGAGTCGGGAGCATCTGGCCCCCGCTCTGCGTACCCTGATGGATTTCGTGGCCGAGCGGTTGCCGTTCGCCTGAGTTACCAGCTGCTCTGGCTGGCCGACTCCTGATTGGGTTTGAGGCCGAGGGGCACCGACTGGCGCTCCGCCAGCATGCGGATCTGCCCTTCGATCAGGCTGGCACTGGGGCCCAGCACCAGCACCAGCTGGTGGTCGTTGAGCTGGATCCAGGAGAGGCAGCCCAGCCCCAGCAGGCGGGATTGATCCACCAGCGAAATATCGCGCACCCGCAGGCTGAGGCGGGTGAGACAGACGCTCATCGCCACCAGATTGTCCATCCCGCCCAGCACCTTGAGGTACTGGATCGCCAGCATCTGCGGGTCGGAGGGGGCAACACTGGCGAGGCGCGGATGCTCCACTGCGATGGGCTTGCTCGGCATGCTGAGGGGGGCGCGCTCCAGCAGCTGATAGAACAGCAGGGTGTAGGCGACGAAGAACAGGATACCGACCGGAATGAGCCAGAAGCTGTGCTCACCGGATTGATAGCTCAGCACCAGATCCAGCAGTCCGGCGGAGAAGTAACTGCCCACCTTGATCCCCAGCCCGCTGCAGACCGCCAACGATAGCCCGGTCAGCAGGGCGTGGGCCAGAAACAGCCAAGGGGCGGTAAAGGCGAACAGAAACTCGATGGGCTCGGTGATACCCACCAGTGCCGAAGTGAGCGCCAAGGTGAGCAGCAGCCCGCCCTGTGGCAACCGCTGCATCCGCTGGCGGTGCAGCCAGATGGCAAAACAGGCGCCCGGCAGGCCGAACATGATGATGGGGTAGAGACCGGCCACATACCCTTCATGAAGGGGTTGGGCGGCGGCCAGCGCCTGCAGGTTGCTCTCGCCAAGGCCGATGACGCTGCCCAATACCTGATGCAGCCCGAGCGGGATCAACAAGCGGTTGAGGGTGCCGTAGCAGAAGGCGCCAAACGGCGTGGTGAGCAGCTCGGAGGTGAGCAGGGTCAGCCCGCGCTCCAGCGGCGGCCACAGCAGCGAGAGGGGGATGGCGATCAGCAGGCAGGCCAAGGCCGAAACCAGCAGGCTGGGAAACTCCCCCTTGGCGATTTGCAGCCAGCGAGGCAGTGTTTGCTGGTGAACCCAGGGATAGATGATGGCGGTGGTGAGCCCCGCCAGCAGGCCGCAGATCATGTCGGCGTGCAGGTTGGGGGCCAGCGTGTTGAAAGCGGTGCTGAGCAGCAGGAAGTTGACCGCCCCCGCCAGCGTCTGTCCGCCCAGCTCCTGCCGACTCAGGCCAAAGGCGATCGCCACCGCATAGATGAGCGGCATCTGGCTGAAGATCGCCTGACCGGTGAGGGAGAGCACCGCCAAATCGAGTACGTCGGGTTGCCCAAGCCGGTAGATCAACGCCGCCATCGGCAGGATGGAGACGGGCAGCAGCAGGGCATAACCGAGCCGCTGCAGGGCTTGAGTGACGACTTGTCGAGTGGCTTTTACGGGCATACAGCGGCTACTTTTTGTGACTTGGCGCACAGTTTAACCGGAAACCACCCATTTGGGGATAGTTTTGGAACCCCTAATTTATCTTTTTATTATTTCTGCTCGAAAAGCTCGCGCACTTCCCGCGAGGGTGGCGCCGTTAGCAGGCTCACCGTGATAAAGATCACCAGTGCCAGCGTGAGGCTCGGCACGATGGCGTGCAGGCCAGCCAGCTTGATCCCCCACTGACTCAGTACCCCATAGCTGACGATGCCGCTGACCATGCTGGCCAGCGCGCCCGGGCCGTTGGCCCGCGACCAGTAGAGGCCGAGCACCAGCGGCCAGAGGAACACTGCCTGCAGACCGCCAAAGGCGAGCAGGTTGAGCCAGATGATCATCTCGGGCGGTTGCAACGCCGCCAGCAGCACCAGAGTGCCGAGGATCAGGGTACAGAGCAGGGAGAGGCGCGGAATGCGCACCTCGAGCTTCTCCTGTTTCGGGCTGAGGTAGTTGAGGTAGAGATCTTTCACCAGAGTGGCGGAGGCCTGGATCAGCTGGGAGTCGATGGTGGACATGATGGCCGCCATCGGTGCAGCCAGAAAGACCCCGGCCAGCCAGGGGGGCAGCACTTCCATCATCAGGGAGGGCATGATCTTGTCCGGACTGTCCATGCCGGGCAGGATGGCGCGGCCGAGGGCGCCAGCCAGATGCATGCCGAACATCAACAGGGCGCTGACCACGGTGCCGATCAGAATGCCACGATGGAGCGCCTTGCTGTCGCGATAGCCAAAGCAGCGCAGCGCCGAGTGGGGCAACCCCACCACCCCGACACAGACCAGGATCCAGAAGCTCAGCATAAAGGGCTGGGTCAGCATGTCATCGGCCCCTTGCGGGCTCACCAGCTTGGGATCGATCTCCCTGAGCTGGTGGATAAGGTTCGGCAGACCGTCACCGGCAATCAGGATCCCCGCCAGCAGGGCGCCGGTGCCGATCAGCATGATGATCCCCTGCAGGGCATCGGTCATCACCACCGCACGGAAGCCGCCGATGATGGTGTAGAGCAGCACGCAGCTGGCAAAAAGCATCAACCCCTGCTGGTAGGAGAGGCCGGTGGCGGTCTCCAGCAGGCGGGCACCGCCGATAAACTGCACCACCATGGTCGCGATAAAGGCGAGGATGATGGTGACGGAGCCGAGGATCACCACCGCCTTGCTCTGATAGCGGGCCCACAGCATGTCGTTGATGGTCACCGCATTGACCCGGCGGGCGATGATGGCGAATTTCTTGCCAAGTACACCCAGGGTGAGCCAGACGGTGGGCAGCTGGATCATCGCCAGCAATACCCAGCCCAGACCAATCTTGTAGGCGGCACCCGGCCCGCCGATAAAGGAGGAGGCCGAGGTGTAGGTGGCAACCAGCGTCATCGCCAGCACCAGCCCGCCCATGCTGCGGTTGCCGATGAAATACTCCTGCACGAAGTTGCCTTCGGCGCGATGGCGGCTGGCCCAAAAACCGACCCCCAGCACCAGCACCAGATAGATGACGAGCGGCAGCATCAGCTCAAGATTCATGGGATGACTCCTTGCCGGAAGGGGAGTGGGTATCGAGGGGGATCTCCACAAACAGCCGGTTCACCATCAGGGCGCAGAGCAGAATGAACAGCAGTGGCATCACCATGCAGCTGAGCAGGAACCATAGCGGCAGCCCCCACCACTCCAGCTGGAGCGGGATAAAGTAGGCGGTGCCATACCAGGCAAAGAAGTAGAACAGGGTCAGCAGCAGGCAGAAAGCTGCTTCCCGGCGGGCGAGAGCAAAACGGTTCACCTTGGCCTCCGACAAATTTGAGGGGCGCAAGGATAACAAAAAAGGGCCATGTCGCCATGGCCCTTTTTCAGCAGAGGCCCCTTGCGGAGCCAACTTCCGGCTGGATTGCAGATAAACAGCTGGCTGCTATCTGGCCGGAAGTGATTGTTCTGCCTGCGAGATCTTACAGACCCAACTTCTTGTGCAGGTAGTGGATATTGGTGCCACCGTGCTGGAAGTTTTCGTCTTTCATGATCTCTTTTTGCAACGGTACGTTGGTCTTGATCCCTTCCACCACCAGCTCGTCCAGCGCATGGCGCATGCGGGCGATGGCAATGTCACGATTCTCGCCGTAGCAGATCAGCTTGCCGATCATCGAATCGTAGTGGGGCGGTACCTTGTAACCGGCATAGATGTGGGAGTCCCAACGCACACCCAGACCACCCGGCGCGTGGAAGCGCTGCACCAGACCCGGAGAGGGCATGAAGGTGGCCGGATCTTCGGCGTTGATCCGGCACTCGATGGCATGGCCACGGATGCGGATATCCTGCTGGGTGATCGACAGGGGCTGACCGGCGGCAATGCGCAGCTGCTCCTTGATCAGATCGATACCGGTGACCATCTCGGTGACCGGATGCTCAACCTGGATACGGGTGTTCATCTCGATGAAATAGAACTCGCCGTTCTCGTACAGGAACTCGAAAGTACCCGCACCGCGGTAGCCGATCTCGATACAGGCGCGCACGCAGCGCTCGCCGATGAACTTGCGCATTTCGGCGGTGATGCCCGGTGCCGGTGCCTCTTCCACCACTTTCTGGTGGCGACGCTGCATGGAGCAGTCACGCTCGCCCAGATAGAGGGCGTTGCCCTGGCCGTCTGCCAACACCTGAATTTCGATGTGGCGCGGGTTTTCCAGGTACTTCTCCATGTAGACCATGTCGTTCTTGAAGAACTGGCCTGCTTCGGATTTGGTCAGGGCGATAGCGCCCGCCAGTTCCGCTTCATTGCGCACCACGCGCATGCCGCGACCACCACCGCCACCGGCGGCCTTGATGATCACCGGATAGCCGATGCGCTTGGCGATGGCGGCGTTGTGCTTGGCGTCGTTGTCGACGGGGCCGTCAGAGCCCGGTACGCACGGTACGCCAGCCTTCTTCATCGCTTCGATGGCGGAGACCTTGTCACCCATCAGGCGAATGGTCTCAGGCCTAGGGCCGATGAAGATGAAGCCGGATTTTTCGACCACTTCGGCGAAATCGGCGTTCTCGGAGAGGAAGCCGTAACCCGGGTGGATGGCCACGGCACCGGTTACCTCGGCGGCGGCGATGATCGCCGGGACGTTGAGGTAGGAGTCGGTACTGGCCGGTTTGCCGATACAGATGGATTCGTCGGCCAGCAGCACATGTTTGAGCTCCCGGTCGGCGGTGGAGTGAACGGCCACTGTCTTGATCCCGAGCTCTTTACAAGCGCGCAGGATCCGCAGGGCAATTTCACCGCGGTTGGCGATGACTACTTTGTCCAACATGGGTGGCGATTTCCCTTATTCGATGATGAACAGCGGCTCGTCAAATTCGACGGCCTGACCATTTTCAACCAGGATCGCTTTGATCACACCGGCCTTGTCAGACTCGATTTGGTTCATCATTTTCATGGCTTCGACGATGCACAGGGTGTCGCCGACATTGACGTGCTGACCCACTTCCGCGAACGGTTTGGCATCCGGGCTGGAGGAGCGGTAGAAGGAACCAACCATCGGGGAGCGCATCAGGTGACCGCTCGGCGCGGCATCAGCGGCAGGTGCGGCAACCGGGGCGGCAGCGGCAGGAGCTGCAACCGGAGCGGCTTGCTGCATCATCATCTGCGGCATGGCGGTGGTCACCTGACCGGAGAAGTTGCGGCTGATGCGAACGGACTCTTCACCTTCGGAGATCTCCAGTTCGGCGATGCCGGACTCTTCAACCAGTTCAATCAGCTTCTTGATTTTGCGGATATCCATTAGCATTCTCTTTCTTCTTTATCTGATCAGTGATTATCAAGCCGCGCGCAGATGGTGCACGGCCGCGGTTAAAGCGAATTGGTAGCCATCGGCCCCCAGACCACAAATGACCCCTTTGGCGACATCAGACAGATAGGAGTGATGACGGAACGGCTCCCTGGCATGGACGTTTGACAGGTGAACCTCGATAAAAGGGATGGCAACGCCCAGCAGCGCATCGCGGATGGCGACACTGGTGTGGGTGAAGGCGGCTGGATTGATGATGATAAAATCCACCTGGCCCATGGCCTGATGGATGCGGCTGACCAACTCATGTTCGGCGTTGGATTGCAGATGTTCCAGAGTGACACCGAGTTCGCTGGCGTTAAGCTTCAGATCGGCGACGATCTCATCGAGCGTCTTGCTGCCGTAGATACCCGGTTCCCGTTTGCCCAGCAGATTCAGGTTTGGTCCGTTGAGCAGGAGAATTCGGTGATTTTGCGACATATTGAGTGCATCCTCGATGATAATGCTGCTATCTATCAGCTATCTTGTGGACTACCAGAAATCTAGCCATTTTCTGCGCAAATCGGTGTGCCCTGGCACACAGATTTCGCAATTATATTGATTTCGTGAAAATTAGCAGCATTTTACTGGTCTAATCTCTACATCTGGCTATTTATTGCGCGTTTCGGTCGACAAGGCAGTCCATGACTGCCGCCCTGCTGTTTGCTGGCGGATGAGAAACGACAAAGCCGGCGCAGGGCCGGCTTTGTTGAGCAACAAACGAAGCGGGATCAGGCAGCTTCCGACTTCTCGCGAATGAGTTTGTCTACTACGCCCGGATCCGCCAGGGTGGAGATATCCCCCAGACTGTCGGTCTCGCCGGTGGCGATTTTGCGCAAGATGCGGCGCATGATCTTGCCGGAACGGGTCTTCGGCAGCCCCTCCGCCCAGTGGATCACATCCGGCGTGGCGATAGCGCCAATCTCCTTGCGCACCCACTCTTTCACCTCTTTGTGCAGCTCGCGGCTCGGCTCTTCCCCGGCGATCAGGGTGACATAGGCGTAGATGCCCTGACCCTTGATCTCGTGAGGAACCCCCACCACCGCCGCTTCGGCGATCTTGGGATGGGCCACCAGCGCCGATTCAATTTCGGCGGTACCCATGCGGTGGCCGGAGACGTTCAGTACATCATCCACCCGACCGGTGATCCAGTAGTAGCCATCGGCATCGCGACGGGCACCGTCGCCAGTGAAGTAGCGGCCGGGGAAGGTGGAGAAGTAGGTCTGCTCGAAGCGTTCGTGATCGCCGAACACGGTGCGCATCTGACCCGGCCAGGAGTCGGTGATCACCAGATTGCCCTCGGTGGCCCCCTCCAGCGGTTCGCCCACGTTGTCCACCAGCGCCGGTTGTACCCCGAAGAAGGGGCGGGTGGCCGAACCCGGTTTCAGGTCGGTGACGCCGGGCAGCGGCGTAATCAGGATGCCGCCGGTCTCGGTCTGCCACCAGGTATCGACGATGGGGCAGCGCTCGTCGCCAATGGTGCGGTAGTACCACTCCCAGGCTTCCGGGTTGATGGGTTCACCCACCGAGCCCATGATGCGCAGGCTCTGGCGCGAGGTGCCGGTGACCGCTTCGTTGCCCTTGGCCATCAGGGCGCGGATAGCGGTGGGGGCGGTATAGAGAATGGTGACCTGGTGCTTGTCCACTACCTGGCTCATGCGGTTGGTGGCCGGGTAGTTGGGCACCCCTTCGAACATGATGGTGGTGGCGCCGTTGGCGAGCGGTCCGTAGACCAGATAGGAGTGACCGGTGACCCAGCCCACGTCGGCGGTACACCAGTAGATGTCCTGTTCATGGTAGTCGAACACATATTTGAAGGTGAGGGTGGCATAAACCAGATAGCCGCCGGTGGTGTGCAACACGCCCTTGGGTTTGCCGGTGGAGCCGGAGGTATAGAGGATAAAGAGCGGATCTTCGGCGTTCATCGCCTCGGGCGGGCAGTCGCTGCTGACGGCGGCGGTCGCCTCGTGCCACCAGATGTCGCGGTGGTTGTGCCAGGCGACATTGCCGCCGGTGCGCTTGAGTACGATCACCTTGTTGACCTGGGTATCCGGGTTGGTGAGCGCTTCATCCACATTCTTCTTGAGCGGCACCGGACGGCCGCCACGCAGTCCCTCGTCGGCGGTGATCACGATGCGCGAGCCCGAGTCGATGATGCGACCGGCCAGTGCTTCCGGTGAGAAGCCGCCGAAGACGATGCTGTGTACCGCGCCGATGCGGGTACAAGCCAGCATGGCGATGGCGGCTTCGGGCACCATGGGCATGTAGAGGCAGACCACGTCACCGCGGTGAACCCCTTGTGCTTTCAATACGTTGGCAAACTTGCACACTTCGCTGTGCAGCTCACGGTAGGTGAGTTTGCGATCTTCGGCGGGGTTGTCCCCTTCCCAGATGATGGCGACCTTGTCACCCCGTTCGGCGAGATGGCGATCGAGGCAGTTGGCGGAGACGTTGAGCTGGCCATCTTCAAACCACTTGATGGAGACATGGCCCGGATCGTAGGAGGTGTTCTTGACCTTGCTATAGGGTGTCATCCAGTCGAGGATTTTCCCCTGCTCTCCCCAGAAGGCGTCCGGATTGTCGATGGAGGCCTGATACATGGCCTCGTACCCGGCCTTGTCCAGCAGGGCGCTGTCGCTGATATGGGATTTGACCGGGTAGACCTTGCTCTCGCTCATCTGTCACTCCTTTGAATAGATCTTTTAATGGTTTCTTAACAACTTATACCTTTGGTGGCGGGGGGCAATTAGACTTTTGGATAGGCGGCAACAGTTGGTTACAGGGCAAAGAGTGACAATTAATCGGTGTGCGGGTAAAAAGGGGCGTGTTGATTAATTGGAGGTGATTATGTTTTCCCTGTTGCTCTGTGCATCCCTCTGGCAGTTTGATGCGCCAGTGCCTGCTGACGAACCGCTGAAAGAGTTTGCAATCACCCATCAGGAGGCCTCACCCGCACTGCGGGATTGAGTGGCCGATCAGCTTGGTCATGCATGGCAGGCCAAAGAGCCCGGCACTAGACTCACCTTCAGGGAGCCTGCCCCCCGCTATGCTGGCGAATCACCGCTAACGCGGATGCTCAATGACCGTGATGATGGTTGGGAATCCCGCTTGCAGATTGAGTGGTAATCCGGTTGGCAGCCAGGAGGCGGATGCCTCCCGGCTGGTGATGAGCATTGCCTGCCGCTATGAGGCATAGCGCTGATGCAGGCGATCCCCCATATGCTCGACATGCAGTGGTTTGCTGAACAGATAGCCCTGTCCTTCGCCGCAGTTGAGTGACTGCAAGAAGGCGTGTTGTGCCTTGGTTTCAATTCCCTCGGCGGTGACCTCCATATCCAGACTGTCGGCCAGATTGATGATGGTACGGCAGAGCTCCCGACTGTTCTTGTCTTCCGGTAATGCCTGCACAAACGCCCGGTCGATCTTGATGCGATCGATCGGCAGAGTCTTGAGCAGACTCAGTGATGAGAAGCCGGTGCCAAAGTCATCGATGGCAATCTGCACGCCGAGATTTTTCAGGCGGGTAAAGAGAGCCAGACTCTGTTCGACCCGCTGGATGATGCTCTCCGTCACCTCAATTTCCAGTCGTTCTGGCGGAAATCCGGTCTCGGCCAGAATGGCGGCGACCCGTTCAACGTAGCCGGGGGAGCGCATCTCCCGCACCGACACATTAACCGACAAGCGGGGCACCGGCAGCCCGGCGGCCAGCCAGTTTTGTCCCTGCTCGCAGGCGTTGCGCATCACCCACTCGCCAATCTTCTCGATCAGTCCGCACTCCTCCGCCACCGGAATAAAACGGGTCGGCGCTATCATCCCCTCATTGGGGTGTTGCCAGCGCAGCAGGGCTTCCAGCCCGCTCAGGTGGCCGTTGGCCAGATTGGTCATGGGTTGATAGAAGATGCAGAGCTGTTCGAGCTCAAGGGCCTTGAGCAGACCCTGCTCAATCTGCATCCGCTCGCGGGCCCGAGCCGCCATGCAGGGGGTATAGAACTGGAAGCCGTTGCGCCCCTGACTCTTCGCCTCATACATGGCGCTGTCGGCGGCGCTGACCAGGGTTTCCGGGCTGTCGGCATGATCCGGATAGATGGCGATACCGATACTCGCCGAGATAGCCACCAGTTCATGGGCCAGCTCAACCGGTTCGCGCAAGACTCTCAGCAGGGTATTGGCGAGGGTCGCCAGCTCGTCAGGTTGCTCCAGATAGGGGATCAGCACCAGAAACTCATCGCCACCGAGGCGGGTTGCCAGATCGTTGTGCTGCAGGCAGCCGCGGATCCGCTCAGCAAGCCGCTTGAGCAGCTCATCGCCAACCCCGTGTCCCAGGCTGTCGTTGATCAGCTTGAAGCCATCCAGATCGATAAAGAGCAGCCCCAACCGTTTGCGATTGAGCTGTGCGGTTTTCAGCTCAAGGGCCAACCGCTCCTGCAACAGATGGCGATTGCCCAGCTCGGTCAGGGGATCGTGATAGGCAAGGTGATTCAGCTCGGCCTCCACCTTGCGAATGGCGCTGATGTCGGAGAGGGCGATCACATAGTGAGTGGTGTTGTTGAAGTTGTCATAAACCGCGCTGATCTGCTGCCAGGAGGAGAAGTAGCTGCCATCCTTGCGCAGGCAGACCATCTCGCCATGCCAGGCGTTGTTGCCGGGACGCAGGTGATACCAGGGATAGTCGAGGTCGGTGTAGCGTCTGGGGTGCATGATGATATCCGGGGTGCGCCCTATCACCTCCTCGGCATTGTATTGGGTCAGCATGGTGAAGGCCGGGTTAACCGACAGGATATGGTGCTCGCTGTCGAGGATGATGATCCCCTCGGCCGTGGTATCGAAGACCACGTTGGCCTGATGAAGCCGCTCCTCCTGACGGCGGCGGGCGGTGGCATTGTGAATGACCCCCATGACCCGGTGGCCGACCGACTCGGTGGCGGGCACATGGTCGGCATGAATATCAACCCAGTGCCGCTCTTTGAGGGCGGTGAGGTAGCTCAGGGTGAGATGGATGGGGTCATGGCTTTGCAGGGCCGCCTTGAGCTGGCTGCCTGATCCCGGTTCAAAGCAGTCGACGAACGCTTGCAGCCCGCCGTGGAACTGGTTGGCCTCGATGCCCAGCAGCGGCTCAATCTGGCCGTCGAACAGCAATCTGTCCTCCGCCACGTGCCACTCCCACACCCCGATTTGAGCTGCGCGCATCGCCAATTGCAGCCGTTGTTCGGTTTCATACTGCTCGGTGATGTCCCGCACGATAGCGAGGATGCCGCTCAGCTCGCCCTGTTCATTGCGCATCGGGCTGTAGGTGGCTTGCCAGCGTCGGGAGCTGCTGTCGTACGCTGCCGTTTGACCCGTGATGGCGATATCCACGTAGGGAATGCCGCTGCGCATGATCTGCTGAAACATGGGTTCCAGCGTCGGTGCCAGTTTGGGCACCACCTCTCTGAGGTGCTTGCCCTGATGTTCCTCGATGCTCTTGCCATTGATGTCGGCCAGCACCTGATTGACTTTGCGGTAGCGAAATTCGCGGTCAAAGACGCCGATGCCCAGAGGGGCGTTATCTATCAGCTGTGCTAGGACGGTGTGATCTGACAGCTGGGCCAAGATTGCCTCGGTGGCGGCGTTGAAAGGCTTCCCATCCATTATGACCTCGGCATTGATTGATTTGTCACTTGTGTCGGTTTTCAGTATGGCACGAACGGTTTCAGGGGGTGCCCAGCAGAGTTATCTTGCTGTTTGTTGAGGAAAAGTTGTGCCGTGTATCGACCATTTGCGGTGTGCGGTCACTGGGTAGCCGTACCCATATGAGGGCAATGGTGGGACTTTTTTGAGTTCATCCCACCTATTGCAAACTGAATTGGTAGCGCAGTGTCAGGCTGACGGTGGGTTGCCAGTCACGTTCCTTCATCAGCCATTGTTTCGCACCCACTTCGGTGTCCAGCGTCCATTGATCCCTGCTCCAGCTTCGCTCCAGCGTCATTCCCCATTCACGCCACCCCTCTTCGGCATCATATGCAGACATGTGTGCCTGGTTACCTCTCGTCAGCCAGAGATTAAGTGAGACGTTGGCAGGCAACGGGAGTGAATGCTCCATATACCAGATCTGGCCATAACGACCGGTCACATCATAAAGCTGGCCAATGCTCAGCTGATGTTCGTCATCCAGTTGCCAGCCAAGGCGCCATAGCGTGCCGAAACGGGTGTGATCCGCCACCTGCATCGGGCTGACCCCTACCGCGATAAAACTCTGTTGATAAAGGGGCAGCGCGACGCCCGCACTTTGGCCATCGATAAAGATAAGGCCCATCTGTGTTTCGCGTTCATAGCCGAGCCAGAGTTGCACGCTGGAGTCGGCGCTCTCTCCCGCCCGGCTGCTATCGAGTTGCCATTGGCTGCCCATGACCAGCGCCCTGGCCGGGATGGGTGAGAGCAAGGCGATGAGCAGCAGTAACCCGCGCTTAGTTGCCATACAGTCGTTGCCAGTCCCGATCCTGATGCATCCCCATCAGGTGACAGATGATGCCGGAGCGCTGGAAAGCATGGATAAGCAGTACGCTGGCGCAACAGAGCAGCATGATCAGGCCAAAACTGTTGGGCAAGATGGTGCCCTGACGAGCCGTCCACCACAGCAGCAAGGGGCCCCACAGGTGGACGAAGATGCTCTTGTGGAAGATGAAGACGGTCAGGGAGTACATGCCGATCCAGTTGAGCGGTCGCCAGCAGAGACGAATATTGCGCTGATGCAGCCACAGGATGATGCCGATCACCAGAAACTCCATGCCCCAGATCCCGGCACGGCCAGTCATGTCCAGTGCCAGCTCATGTTCGTTGGCGTAAATGTCGTTGAGTTCGACCGAGCTGGTCTCGCCAAGGCGCAGATAGATGGCGAGCGCCACCACGGAAAGGGTGAGCACCAGGCGATTGAGGCGGTCCCGCCACTGGGGACGCTGATGCCAGCACCAGCCATAGAGAAAGCCGAAACAGCCGCTGGCCATGAAGAGATCGAGGCGGGCATCCAGCTCATAGTCGGGGTGAACGTGCAGCTTCATCCAGCTGTCGATATGGCCAAGCAAGGTCTGTACACCGAACTGATCCAGCAACAGGCTGAGCACGGTCAGTACCAGCATGCCGCGAATGCCAAACCAGCCATACACCAGCGAGAAGAGCGCCAGCAGACACATCCAGAGCATCACCGGATAGAAGGAGATGGCCTCGCCGAAGTTGGGGGCGATGACTAGCCCCTCCACATAAAGCACGGCGATGATGCTGACAAACAGCATCAGCTTGCTTTTTAGCTGCGGTCTGAAGCTGGTCTGGTCACGACGACTCAGGTTGAAGGCGGCCAGGGCCAGGTAGATCTGGCTGACCCAGGGGATCAGCCAGGCCGAGACCTGAGCCGTGGTGTGATCCATGGGCAGCAGGTGGCCAGCCATGGCTTTGTGGGAGAGGTAGAAGCTGTCCCACAAGGCGTGTTCGCGAGTGAAAAAGTCGATATACCAGTAGTTGAGGTAGCCGGTGTAGTGCTCGAAGACGGCCATAAAGATGACGAGCCCTCGCAACAGGTCGAGACCCGTGATGCGTGCGTCCTGTAGAGGCATGGGGTTGCTCCTGAATCGGTTGAAAAGGAGCCGCACTATAACGGTTGCAACAAAACTGAACGGGGGCTGAATGTAAGCGAATATTACCCGACTTCCACCCCTTACCCTTGCCATGACTGGGGTGAGAGGAATTTGGCTGTCATGATTTGTAATGGTTTGGCCGGTTTTTTAGCCTTTTTGACGACCAAATGCCTGAATGCCGCGCACCAGTACCAGCCAGCCGAGCAGGTGGAATGGCAGAGCCAGCAGATAGAGCAGCAGAAAGTGTGACTCGTTGCCGCTGCAGTTGATGAAATCAATCCAGGCGGCCAGCAGCGCCAGCATGCCGGCGATCTGGAAGCGGCGGCGCAGCACCACCTCGACCCCGAGATTGGCGAGGTAGAGGGTGAGCAGGATACCGCCAAAGCCGGTGAGCTGGGCAGTGCCGTAGAGCTCGCGATCCGGGTGGAACAGCAGGGTGACGAGAGGGGTCATGCCCTGATCCAGCGGGATCAGGGCCAGCAGCCAGCATGCAATCAGAAGCAGGGCTGTTTTCATCGCGGCCTCAGTCGGCAGACGGTGCCGGTTTGACCAGAGAGAGGTAGTTGGCATCCATCTTGAGGAATACCCCCAGCAGACGGGCACTGGCGCCGTAGAAGCCAAACCGGTCGGCGGTGCGACAGGCGCTCTCGAACTTGTCAAACCAGCCCAGCAGGTGGCCGTGCAGCAGCGCTTCCTGCTCGTCGAGCCAGCGTTCCCGCTCGGCCGCGCTCTTTGCTTCCGCCGCGCGGATGATGAGATTGCCCATCAGATCCAGCTCGATGGCCAAGTGGTCGGCAGGCTCTTTGTATTTGTCGCTGACATTGATGCCGAGGCGATCGAGGCGGGCCTGCATCTCGGCCATCGGGGCTTGCATCAGCAACTTGGCATCGCCGCGGTAGAGCGATTCGTAGGGCAGGGCGCCCTGCTTGGGATCCACCAGAAACAGACCGGCGAAGTCGGCGGCCAGTTCCAGCTGGCGATCCGGGCGCACCAGCAGGCGAGCGATGGCCTCGTTGAGTTCGGCCACGGCCTCGCGCATCGGATCCAGGGTCGAGAGGCTTTTCAGGAAGCTTCGCACATCATAGGTGTCATATTCGGCGATCTGCTCATCACTGAGTTCGGCGGCGAACAGGGTGGAGAACCACCAGTAGAGTTCGGCCCGGCGTTCGCTGGTAGCCATAAATTCCTGCATTTTTCCTCCGTGGATGGCAATCGGGAGCCTTGATGGCTCCCGATTCTAACGACTTTAAAAATAAAGGAAACTCAAGGGGGCGCTTTCGTCCCCTTGGGGTCAGAGTGCCGGGAACATGGGGTCGATGCCCTTGGCTGATTCCGGCGCGCCGAAGGCAGTGACGGCAGGTACCTGCCCGCGGAACTTCTCGATCTCCACCAGTGCGGTATGGGCCGTGGTGGCCTGCGCCAGGCTGGAGGAGCCGATGTCGGCGGTCAGCACGTTGGGGTCACCATAGGTACAGAGCGTCCCCACCTTGCCACCCTCTTGCGGCCCATACCAGGCTCCTTCCTGAATGCGCACCACGCCGCGGGCGTAATCATCGCTCACCACCAGACCGGCCAATACCTGACCGCGTCCGTTGAACACCCGCACCAGATCGCCGTCCTTGAGGCCACGGGATTTGGCATCCTGCGGATTCATATAGACAGGCTCGCGACCCTGTACCGTGTAAGTGGCGCGGTAGTTGTCGGAGGAGCAGAGCTGGCTGTGCAGCCGCTTGTCCGGGTGGCAGGATTGCAGGTGAAGCGGGTACTGTTTGCTGCCCGGCCCGCCGTGGGAGCGCTCGTAGGGCTCGATCCAGACCGGATGGCCCGGGCAATCCCCATAGCCGTAGTCGGCGATGGTCTTGGAGTAGATCTCGATAAGGCCAGATGGGGTACCCAGTGGCTCCAGATCCGGCTCCTGACGGAACGACTCGTGGCGCACCCAGGGTTGGCCCGCCGGGAAGGTGACGAAGCCTTCGCCGTGCCAGAACTGGCTGAAACGGGGCAGTCGAATGCCGATGCCGCGACCCTGCAGGCGGGCGTCGTCATAGATGCTCTGGATCCACTCCAGCTTGCTCTTGCCGCCGGTGAATTCGGCCTCGCGACCGAAGCGACGGCAGAGATCGGCAAAGATGTCGTAGTCATCGCGCGCCTCGAACAGCGGCTCCACCACCTTGTACATGGCCAGAATGCCGGCGTTGGAGTGGGAGCCCCACTGCTCGATGTCATCGCGCTCATAGGTGGTGGTGGCGGGCAGCACGATGTCGGCGAAGCGGCAGCTGGCAGTCCACTGGTGATCGATGCTGACCACGGTTTCCAGCTTGCGCCAGGCGGCGACCATCTTGTTGCGATCCTGCTGGTGGTGGAACGGGTTGTTGCCACAGAACACCGCCATCTTCATGTGGGGGTAGGTAATAGTCTGGCCGTTGAAGGCGATCTGCTTGCCCGGATTGAGGATGCAGTCGACGAAACGGGCCACCGGAATGAATTTGGAGTAGCCCTTCCAGTCGCCGTCATGGTGCGGTTTGACCCCGGGAATGACCGAGCTGAAACCGGACATGATGGGGCCGCTGGAGGTGATGGTGCCCGCTCCGTTGTAGTGCCAGCCAAAGCCGTAACCGCCCCCCGGCAGGCCGATCTGGCCAATCATCGAGGCCAGTACCACCAGCATCCAGGCGTACTGCTCGCCGTGGTGCATGCGCTGGACACACCAGCCGCCGATAAGCTGGGTACGGCCGCTGCTCATGGCGCGGGCCAGCTCGCGGATGGTCTCGGCTGGTACGCCACAGATGGCGGCGGCCCACTCGGCATCCTTCACCTGACCATCGCTGGTGCCCAGCAGGTAGGGCAGGAACTTGTCAAAGCCGGTGGTGTAGTTCTTCAGGAACGCCTCATCGTGGCGCTTCTCGCTGTAGAGGGTGTGGGCGATGCCCAGCATCAGCGGCACGTCGGTCTGCGGATTCAGGGTCACCTGATCGCAATTGAGGTACTTCTGGGTCTTGGATTTGACCGGATCGACACTGATCACTCGGATCTCGCCCTTGGCCACCTTCTCTTTCAGCTGCGCCCAGTAGTCGTAGACGCTGTGATCCGGCACCAGCCAGCCCACCTGCAAGTTCTTGATGGGATCGGAGCCCCAGATAACGATGGTCTTGCTGTGCTCCAGCACCAGCTGCCAGGAGGTCTGCTGCTCGTACACCTCCATGGCCCCTGCCACGTGGGGCAGGATCACCTGGGCGGCACCGGTGGAGTAGTCACCGGCCTTGGCCAGATAGGTGCCGTGCAGGTTCATGGCACGCCCCAGCATGGCGCCAGCGGAGTGCAGCTTGCCCACCGACTGCCAGCCGGAGTGACCGGCATAGAGGGCGCTCGGGCCATAGGTCTTCTGCACCCGTTCCAGCTCGTGATAGAAAAAATCGAGCGCCTGTGACCAGGTCACCCGCACAAAGCGGTTCTGGCCGCGTTCGCTGGTGTCGGACTGGTGGCCCTTGCGCAGCCAGTCCAGTCGCACCATGGGGTAGCGGATGCGGGAGGGGTTGTAGACCACTTCACTCAAGGCCTTGAGCATGTCTGTGGGGTGCTTGTCGTGCTCGAACGGCAGGGTCTCGACCCAGCGGCCATCGACCACCCGGGCACGGAAGGCGCCCCAGTGGGAGCCGGACTGCACTAGCTTGTCGCCGGACTCGGCGGCCATCACGGCGCGACCGAGCAGGGAGGGGCCGATCAGGGCAGAGGCACCGCTGGCCAGCAAGCCACCCAGAAAACCACGACGGGAAATATTGATCATCTTGTTATTCCTCTCTCGGATCCGGAACTCGAATCCGGAATTAGTGGCTGCCCTGACCACCGGTGTCGGCGGCATGGTTTTGCAGGTATTTGAGTAGGGTGCGTTCCTCTTCCTTGCTCAGGCGATAGTAGGCAGACATCGCCTTGAGTCCCGAAATCCAGCCGTTGGCAGTGAAGTGAGCGGGATCCGGCGCGCCGTGGCAGGAGTTGCAGGTGGATTTGTACATCTCGCCGGCGTAATCCCAGATCGGCTTGAGTGAGGACTCAAAGCCCTTGCCATCGACCCAGGCCTGTACCTGAACCTGTTCCCACTTGATATGGGTAGCGCTGTCGGTCTCCTGTTTGAGGAGTTTCTCGCTCGTTTTCAGCTCGTCACGGACGGTGGCGACGAAGACCCGCTTGCCCATGTATTCGCTTAGCACCCGGCCCTTGCCGTCGCTCTCGCGCCACCCTTCGATGGTCACCTTGAGGCGATCGCCGCTGCGGGCCACTACCTCGATGCGGGAGGCGGGCAGCAGCTTGCCGACCGGTTCGTTGCTCTGTTCGCTGGCGTAGAGATCTTTTTCACCCAGGTTGTAGAGGGTCTCGGCGGCCGGTGCCTGTTGCGCGTCGTTGGCCAGGGTGGCGTAAGTGGCCCGGAAGCCGCCCGCCATGTTGGGCAGTTCGTGGGCGATGCCCTTGTGGCACTCGATGCAGTTCATGTTCTTCGCCGCCGCATCTTTCATCGCCAGCGCTGCCGCCGGGGACTGCTTGGCATGATCCATGTTGTCGTAGCTGTGGCAGGACTTGCAGGTCTTGGAGTTCTGGCTGCTCATCCGTGCCCACACCTTCTCGGCCAGATGCAGGCGCCGGTCCTCGAACTTCTCCTGGGTGTCGATGCTGTGGCCTATGTACTCCTGATAGAGGTCGTTGGCCGCCTCCATCTTGCGGGCCACCTTGCCGACAAAGTCCTTCGGCTGGTGACAGTCGGTACAGACCGCCTGTACCCCTGAGGCATTCTTGAAGTGGATGGACTCCTTGTACTCCGGATAGACGGTGTCTTTCATGGAGTGGCAGGAGATACAGAATTCGAGGCTGCTGGTTTTCTCAAAGCCGTAGTGCAGGCCGACGGTGCCCGCGAGGGTGACGCCGACGCCCACCAGAAGCAGCGCCAGTACCGACCAGCGACGGCTGGGAGTGCGCAGGAAGTGCCACAGTTTTTTCATCATGCTCTCTCACATCACTTTTTTGATGGGGGCCATGATAGGGAGGCGTTGTGAACAGGGCTGCCGCCACAAATTAATGAAATAGGGGTATTTATGACAAAATGTGAATAGAATAATCCTCCCTTGTCGACCATCGTGAACCCTGCCCATGAGCTACCACATTCTGGTTGTTGAAGATGATGCGGTGACCCGCGAGAAGCTGACCGGCTATTTCGAGCGGGAGGGCTATCGGGTGACGGCGGTCGAAAACGGCCAGGAGATGCGCGCCGTGCTGGCGGAGCAGACGGTTGATCTGGTGATGCTGGATATCAACCTGCCGGGGGAAGATGGTCTGCTGTTGACCCGTGAACTGCGGGCGCGCAGCACGGTGGGGATCATTCTGGTCACCGGCCGCAGCGATGCGGTGGACAAGATTGTCGGCCTCGAGATGGGGGCTGACGACTATGTCACCAAGCCGTTCGAGCTGCGGGAGTTGCTGGTGCGGGTCAAGAACCTGCTGTGGCGGATCTCGTTGGCCGCCGCCCCGAGTGAACCCGAGACGACCGACGATGCGGTGCGCTTTGGCCCCTGGCGTTTTGACATTCCCCGCCGCCAGCTCAGCAAGGACGGGGTGCCGGTGCGTCTGACCAAGGCCGAATATGAAGTGCTGGTGGCCTTTGTCGCCCATGCCGGACGGGTACTCAGCCGGGAGCGGATCCTCACCCTCATCAGCCATCGCGGCGATGGCCCGAGCGATCGCACCATCGACGTGTTGATCCGGCGGCTGCGCGGCAAGATGGAAGCAGATCCCCGGGATCCCCAGTTGTTTGTCACCGTCCATGGTGAAGGCTATCTGTTTGCTGGCGAGATAGCCTCCTGACTCCGTTGCGGTGGCCTTGACCTGTTTGACCGGGTATCAGACCGACGGGCGGGTATCAAATTGCGGGCAGTCGTCGCCAATCTGGTGCCAGGGGGCCTTGGAGCCGACAAAGATGTGAAATGCGGGCCGCTGGCTCGGCACATCGTCCAGTACCCCCAACCGCAGATTGATCTTGCCGCTGCTGCTCTTCTGACTGAACAGGCTGGAGCCGCAGTGACCACAGAAGGCCAGGGTGGTCTCTGCCGATTTCCGGTAGTGGCTGATGGCCTCTGCCCCCTTTACGATGGTGACCTTGTCGCCATCCAGTCCGCCGACCGAGGCATAATCTCCCCCTGAAAACTTGCGGCATTCGCTGCAGTGGCAGTTCCCCATATAGTCGAACTGATCCGGCAGGGTCAGGGCGACGGCGCCGCATAGGCAGCTGGCATGTAACTCTTTCATCTCTTCTCCTTGAGTGTGCTAATCGGATTTTGGACGGCTATTCGACCCGATAGACGGGACGAAAAGCGCCATCCGAGAGGGAATCGGCGGGATCAGCCAGTGGTGCAGACAGCGTCAGAATGGGTGGCCCCATCACCCGCGGGCACTGCTCGGCATTGGCATCAGGGTGTTGCAGCAGGCAGACTGCCTGAGCGACAGCAAGGCGCCCCTGCAACCGCATCTGGTCGCTGTTGGCGGCGAGGATCTTGCCCCGGCGCAGGCCCCGCTGTACCCCGTGGCTGAAGTAGGTGCTCAGCACCTGGGGCCGGTCGAGATGGCGCTGCGCCAGCTCGTTTACCGCCACTTCGGCGGCGATGGCGCCTCCCACCAGATAGTCGAGGTCGGGATAGCGGGCCAGCGTCTGCTGCACCAGCGTGCGCTGGATTTCCCGGCTGTTGTCGCCGCGCTCGGTGGTGACCAGCTTGATGGCGCTCCCCTTGATGGCGTCGGCAAAGCCCGGCTCCACGAAGTTGTTGCCGCCGCTTGCCTGCGGGCCGGGGAAGAGGGCGACCGAGACCGGCTCGCTGCCAGCGGGGTGGCGCTGCGCCAGCCAGTGGCCGATTTGCCAGCCCATCTGGTACCAGGAGACCCCCACCTTGGCCTGCACCAGACCAGTGGGCAGATCGTTGACCAGTCCAAAGACCGGCAGCGGTGTGGCCTTGATTGCCTCGCGCAAGCCCTGATAGCTCACCGCGCCGAGCAAGATGGCGTCGCTCCCTTCCTGCACGCAGCGCTGCAACTGCTGGCGCTGCTCGGCGAGGGCGCCATAGCCCCCCGCTTCGTGGATCTGCAACTTGACTCCCAGCCGCTTCGCCTCGTCCATCATGCCCTGATTGACCGAGAGCCAGTAGGCGTCGCGCAGATGGGGATAGAGGGCGCAGAGGGTCAGAGGTTTGGTCGCGGCGGCGGGTTCCGGCCACTGCTGGCGCAGCGACTGGCCGCTGAATTCGCCGCCGGGCCAGAGATCGACCGCAAAGGCGAGGGCGGCGCGAGGAAGCGCGAGCAACCACATTAGCAACAGCAGGGAGAGATAGACGCTTCGCATGGTCAGGGGTTTTGTTAAAGTGTTGAGCCATATTATCCGGTCAAAGCCGACCACAACCAAGGGGCTTCCCGTGAGAATCTTTTCCGGCTTGGGTGGCAAGTTGTTGCTGGCCTTCTCCCTGATGGCGTTGCTGACCCTGAGTGCCTCCTTGTTGGGCTGGGTGGGGCTTAGCCATCTGCGCCAGCTTGAGCAAGGGGTGCAGCAGACTCTGGCCGATCAGGAGCTGGCCCGCACGCTCTCTCGCCTCAGCGGCGAGATCCAGAGCGCGTCGAGGCTATTGGCTACCGCAACCAGCGAGCAGGAGCGGGAGCATCAGGGACGCCTGCTCACCCTGCAGGGGCAACAGCTGCAGCAGGTGCTGGCGCAACTTGGCCGTGGGCAGGGTTCAACAAGCCTCGATCAGCTCAGTCAGAGCATCATCGGTAATCTGGGTCAGCAGGGCTGGCTGGTGGGAGAGCGCCTGACCCTGATGGCGCAGGGGGAGGCGCAGCGGGCCCGTCTGGTGGCGGCGGCCGGGCAGATCGCCGAGCTGGCGCGTAGTCAGATGGAGAACGCCGAAACCGTGATGGTGGCGGGATTGGGTTCTCTCTACCAACAGCAAGGTACGCAGGCGGCCCGGACGCTGGATCGCTTGCTGGAGCAGGATCTCGACTGGCTGGAGCAGATGACCGAGTTGCGTCATCGCACTTTGATGCAGCAGCAGCGCATCGAGGAGATGTGGCGCAGCGAACGGCAGGAACAATTGCAAACGCTATTGGAAGAAGGGCTGCGGGAGCTGGCCATCTTGCAACTGCGGGCCGGGGCGGTGACCGATCCTGCCCGCCGTCAGGCGGTGGAGCAGGCGCTGACCGTGCTGGCGCAGAGCGACAAGCTGGTGCAACTGCGCAGCGACTGGCTCGGCAAGGGGGAGGCGCTGCGGGTGCTGGCCAATGCCAACGAAGCCTTGATGAGCAGCCTCAACCAGCAGGTCGGTGAGCTGGTCAGCCGTGCCCGCGATTCGCTGGGGCAGAGCCAGCAGGCGTTAAGTCAGCGTCTCAGGCTGCTGGAGCAGGCGCTGATGGGTATTGGCCTGCTCACCCTGCTACTGCTGATGCTGTTGATGTGGCGCATGGTCTACGGCCGGATCGTCTGGCCGCTGCAACGGGCGGTGGCGGGGATGAGCCGCTTGGCGCGCGGGGATCTGGCCCCCCTTGAGCCGATCGCCAGTGCCGGGCGCGATGAGCTGGCAGAGCTGGGCCGGGCCCTGCGGGTGTTTCGTGACAATGCGGTGGAGCTGGGCCGTTATCAGCGCGAGTTGGAGTCGCGGGTCGAGGATCGCACCGGCCAGCTCAGCCACGCCAACGAGCGGCTCAACGAAGAGGTGGAGAAGCAGCGGCAGGCTCGCGCCGAGGCAGAGCAGGCCAACCGGGCCAAGTCGGTGTTTCTCGCCACCATGAGCCACGAGATCCGCACCCCCATGAACGGCATTCTGGGCGGTCTGACGCTGCTGGAAGATACCCACCTCAGCGATACCCAGCAGCGCTATCTGGCCGCCATCGAGCACAGCGGCGAATCCCTGCTGGAGATCCTCAACGACATTCTCGACTACTCCAAGATAGAGGCGGGCCATGTGGAGGCGCGCCGCGAGCCCTTCCCCCTGTTCCAGCTGGTGGATGAGCTGAGCGCGCTGCTGCGGCCAAAGGCGACGGCCAAGGGGGTCACCCTGGCGCTGGAATATGCGCCCGGGCTGGCGCCTGTGGTCGAGGGGGATCTGGGCAAGCTGCGCCAGGTGCTCGGCAATTTACTTGGCAATGCGGTCAAGTTTATCGCCCGTGGCCAGATTACCCTGACGGTGGCACCCCTTGTCTGTCAGGGTCCTTGCGCCGAACCCTGCATCCGCTTCGTGGTGCGCGATACCGGCCCCGGCATTCCGGCCGATGAGCAGGAGGCGGTGTTCGAGGCGTTTCGCCAGCGCCAGCCAGATGTGGGCCATCAGGGCGGCACCGGGCTGGGACTGGCGATCAGCCGCAAGCTGGTGGCCGCCATGGGGGGTGAGCTTATCCTTCTCAGCGAACCGGGCAAGGGGTGTGAATTCAGCTTCAGTTTGCCGTTGCAGCGCTCGAGCACCCAGCTGCCTGCCGAGGCACAACCGCTGCACCTTGGCCAGTCCCGCGACATCCTGCTGGTGGAGGATAACGAGATCAACCGGCTGGTGGCGCACGGCATGCTGACCCGCCTCGGCCATCGCGTCACCCTGGCGGAGGATGGTCGCAGCGCGCTGGCGCTGGTGACCGAACGTCCCTTTGAGCTGGCGCTGCTCGATATCAACCTGCCCGACATGGACGGGATGACCCTGCGCGAGGATCTGGCTGCCATCAGTGAGGAGGTGCATGAGCGGCCGTTGCCCGCCATCGCCATCTCGGCCCAGATGTATCCGGAGGATATCCGTCACTGCCTCGCCGCCGGGTTTGTCGATTTTGTTGGCAAGCCGGTGCGGCTGGCGGTGCTGGCGAACGCCATCGATCAGCTGTTTCGGCAAGAAGGGGCCTCTATCGAGCCGCAGGTGCAGTTATCAGTAGCCGTGCCCCCAACTAACCAGCCCGAGTGGACCAATCCGGTGCTTGACGCCGATCTGCCTCTGCTCGGCATGGCGCGGATCCGCCAGCTGGTCGCGCTGTTTGAGTCGCAAGGGCGGGTGTTGGTGGATAAGTTGGCTCAGGGGGAGGGGAGTGAGCAACGTCAGCTGGCGCACAAGCTCAAGGGGAGTGCGCTGGCGCTGGGGTTGACCGAATTTGCCAGCCATTGCGCGGCTCTTGAGGCGGGAGGCGGTGAGCCTGCGGCAATCGGAGCGCAATTTGAAGCGGCGGTGAGCGGGTTGCAGCAGTGGCTGGCGGCCAACAGGGATGCGCAGCCCTGATCCCTGCTTGCTATGTACAACGTTCAGAGGTGGTGGCCAGCCCCTGCGCCGTTATTCTATTTCGCGAAACAGCACCTGCTTGCACTTGGCGCAGACCCATTCCCGGCGAAAATCGGTCAGGTGCACCATGCCCACCTCCAGCAACTCGTGGTGGCCGCAGTGGTGACAGAAGATGATATCGCCATCGACCGCTTCCGGGTGGGCCGCCAGATATTCGGCTTTGGTGGGGAGCTGATCCCACGAAGTGGTAGAAACATGTTTGCGCTGGCTGGTGTAGTAGACCCAGTAGAACAGAAAAAAGACAGCCAGGATCACGAATGTCAGCAGATGGTCCATCTTGAACTCCTCCGGTCAGATGTCGCCCTTCGGGTGGGTGGCGGCAATCAGCTCCATCATCATTAAATTTGTTTCGAATGAATATGTTACAGGATGGATCACGACGGCGTTGTGATCCCCTTCGGGTTTTGCCCGCCCAACCGCGGGATGAAAAATGTCTCTTTTGGCGAAGGGGCCAGGGTATTGAACGGGGAGGGAATCTTGTTTTTTACAACATAAATTCAACATTTTTTTAGGTGGTTGGACTGTCTCTTTGATCCAGCTCACGTTACAATGCCCACGCCCACTTCACCTAACGCGCAAACGATTTTCAGGAGAGAAACGGATGTTGAAACGTGACATGACCATCGCCAATTATGATCCGCAATTGTGGCAGGCCATCACAGACGAAACCCGTCGTCAGGAAGAGCATATCGAGCTGATTGCGTCTGAGAACTACACCAGCCCCCGCGTCATGGAAGCCCAGGGCTCCCAGTTGACCAACAAGTACGCCGAAGGCTATCCGGCCAAGCGTTACTACGGTGGTTGCGAGTATGTGGATGTGGTCGAAACCCTGGCCATCGAGCGCGCCAAAGAGCTGTTCGGTGCCACTTACGCCAACGTGCAGCCGCACTCCGGCTCCCAGGCCAACAGCGCCGTTTACATGGCGCTGCTGCAACCGGGCGATACCGTGCTGGGCATGAACCTGGCCCATGGCGGTCACTTGACCCACGGCTCTCCGGTCAACTTCTCCGGCAAGCTTTACAACATCATTCCTTACGGTATCGATGAGTCCGGCAAGATTGACTACGACGAGATGGAGCGTCTGGCCATTGAGCACAAGCCGAAGATGATGATCGGTGGCTTCTCCGCTTACTCCGGTATCGTTGATTGGGCTCGCATGCGCGAAATCGCCGACAAGATCGGTGCCTACCTGTTCGTCGACATGGCCCACGTAGCTGGTCTGATTGCCGCTGGCGTCTACCCGAACCCGGTTCCCCACGCTCACGTGGTCACCTCCACCACCCACAAGACCCTGGCCGGTCCGCGCGGTGGCCTGATCCTCTCCGCCGCCGACGACGAGGAGCTCTACAAGAAGCTCAACTCCGCCGTCTTCCCGGGTGGTCAGGGTGGCCCGCTGATGCACGTCATCGCCGGCAAAGCCGTTGCCTTCAAAGAGGCGCTGGAGCCCGAGTTCAAGACCTATCAGGCTCAGGTCGTGAAAAACGCCAAGGCGATGGCTGCGACCTTTATCGAGCGCGGTTACAAGATCGTCTCCGGCGGTACCGACAACCATCTGATGCTGGTTGACCTGATCGGCCGCGAGCTTACCGGTAAGGATGCTGACGCTGCGCTGGGCAAAGCCAACATCACCGTCAACAAGAACTCCGTGCCCAACGACCCGCGCTCCCCGTTCGTCACCTCCGGTGTGCGGATTGGTACCCCGGCTATCACCCGCCGCGGTTTCAAGGAAGCCGAGTCCATCCAGCTGACCCACTGGATCTGTGACGTACTGGACAACCACGACAACGATGCCGTGCTGGCCACCGTGCGCGAGAAGGTGCTGGATATCTGCCGCCGCTTCCCGGTTTATGGCTGATAAGCCGGATAGTTCTGTTTGAGATCAATGCCACCCTCGGGTGGCATTGTTTTTTCTGGCTTTTACCGGTTTTGGATGGCCGTGCTACACTGGCCGACCTAGATCCTGGCCCGGTGGGCCGGTCCTGTTCTATTAACGCCGGAGGTCCGATGCATTGCCCATTCTGTAGTGCGGTTGATACCAAGGTGATCGATTCCCGCTTGGTGGCAGAAGGCCATCAGGTGCGCCGCCGTCGTGAGTGTCTGCTCTGTCACGAGCGTTTTACCACCTTCGAGATGGCCGAACTGGTGATGCCCCGCGTCATCAAGTCCAACGGCTCCCGCGAGCCGTTCAATGAAGACAAGCTGCGCGCCGGCATTCTGCGGGCGCTGGAGAAGCGGCCGGTGAGCATGGAGGCCATCGAAAAGGCGGTCAACCATATCAAATCCCGCCTGCGTGCCACCGGTGAGCGCGAAGTCGCCTCCGAGCTGGTGGGCAATCTGGTGATGGATGAGCTCAAGAGTCTGGACAAGGTGGCCTATATCCGCTTTGCCTCCGTCTATCGCAGCTTTGAAGATATCCGCGAGTTCGGTGAAGAGATCGCCAAATTGGAGAAATGATGGTATCGGACGGGCAAGTGGATATCCGCTTCGCCCCTCTCTACCTCAGGACACGCAGATATTCGCGAGTTCGGCGAAGAGCTTGCCAAGCTGGAGAAGTAAACCTCCATGCTCACCCATGTTGCCGCGTCCGATTACGCTGCGCTAATCGAACCTACGATACTGCGTAAAGTTGAGATGTGTTGTCAAAGGAGCCCGAATGTTTAGTCAAGATGATTTCCAATGGATGAGTCGGGCCCTCGAACTGGCCCGCCGCGGCCGTTACACCACGGCCCCCAATCCCTGCGTCGGCGCCGTGCTGGTGAAAGATGGCGTGGTGGTTGGCGAAGGGTGGCATCAGAAGGCGGGTGAGCCCCATGCCGAGGTCTATGCCCTGCGAGCCGCCGGTGACAACGCCCGTGGCGCCACCGCCTATGTGACCCTCGAACCCTGCTCCCACCACGGTCGTACTCCCCCCTGTGCCGAGGCGCTGATCAAGGCCGGTGTGGCCCGGGTGGTGGCGGCCATGGTTGATCCCAACCCCGAGGTGGGTGGGCGTGGCCTGCGGATGCTCTCCGAAGCGGGTATCAAGACCGATTTCGGCCTGCTGGCGAGTGAAGCCGAAGCGCTCAACCCGGGCTTTTTCAAGCGGATGCGTACCGCCTTCCCGCGGGTGACGGTCAAGCTGGGGGCCAGCCTCGATGGCCGCACCGCCATGGCGAGCGGCGAGAGTCAGTGGATCACCTCCCCCGATGCGCGCCGCGACGTGCAGCGGCTGCGGGCCCGTCACGATGCGGTGCTCTCCAGCGCCGAGACCGTGCTGGCTGACGGCGCCTCCCTGACCGTGCGCTGGGACGAGTTGCCCCCCTCGGTCAAGGCGAGCTATCCCAAGGAGACCCTGCGCCAGCCGCTGCGGGTCATCGTCGATTCGCAAAACCGGCTCACCCCCGATCTGCCGCTGTTCCAGAGCGAGAGCCCAGTGCTGCTGGCTCGCCACAAGGCATCCGGCGAGTGGCCTGCGTGGGTGCAGCAGCTGGAGCTACCACTGCTGGATGGCAAGCTGGATCTGGTCAGCCTCTTCATGTTGCTGGCCAAGCAGAACGTCAACTCGGTACTCGTCGAGGCGGGGCCACGGCTGTGCGGCGCTCTACTGGATAAGGGGTTGGTGGATGAGCTGGTGCTCTATCAGGCGCCCAAACTGATGGGGGATGAGGGGCGTGGCCTGTTCCATCTGCCCGGTCTGACCCGCTTGTTCCAGGCGCCCAAGCTCAACATCAAGGATGTGCGCATGGTCGGCCAGGATATTCGTATTACCGCCAAAATAGCCTGATTTATCAATGTTAAAGGGGGCATAATCTGCCTCCGTCATCAGCAAGGTGATCTGCATGTTTACCGGAATTATCGAAGCGGTGGGAACCCTGGCCGAACTGCGCCGTCAGGGCGATGACATGGCTCTTACCGTCCATGCACCGGGCCTGGATTTTAGCGACGTCAAGCTGGGCGACTCCATCGCCACCAACGGCGTCTGCCTCACCGTGGTTGCTCTTGGTGATAAGAGCTATACCGCCGACGTGTCGCTGGAAACCCTGTCGCGCACCGGCTTTGCCGCCGCCAAGGTGGGCGATCGGGTCAATCTCGAGAAGGCGCTGATGCCCACCTCCCGCCTCGGCGGCCATCTGGTCTCCGGCCACGTGGACGGGGTCGGGGAAGTGAAAAACGTCTCCAGCAGCGGCCGCGCCATCGAGTACTGGATCAAGGCGCCGGGCGAGCTCTCCCGCTATATCGCCGAGAAGGGCTCCATTGCGGTGGATGGCATCAGCCTCACCGTCAACTCAGTGCAGGGCGACCTTTTCCGCCTGACGATCGTGCCCCACACCGCGCAGGAGACCACCATCGCCAGTTGGAAGCCGGGCCACAAGGTCAACCTCGAGGTGGATCAGATCGCCCGCTATCTGGAGCGGCTGATGATGGGAAAAAGTCAGGAGAGCAGTGCCTCGACCCTGACCATGGAGACGCTGGCCAAGGCCGGTTTTCTCTGACTGTGTGCGCTAAATTCGGCCACCAAAACGATTTTCTGTGATCCCGCTCTGATTGAAATGGGGCCGCTCGCCCCAATCTAGAGCAACATACACTCGCATTTGCGTTGAGCCTGCTGGCTCAACCCCCAAGCACACTGATGGAGTAGCCCATGGCGCTGAGCACAACCCAGGAAATCATTGCCGATATCAAGGCTGGCAAGATGGTGATCCTGATGGATGACGAAGACAGGGAGAACGAAGGCGACCTCATCATGGCCGCCTCCTGCGTCCGTCCTGAGGATATCAACTTCATGGCCCGCTACGGCCGTGGCCTCATCTGCCTGACGCTGACCCGGGATCGCTGCAAGCAGCTGGCGCTGCCGCTGATGGTGGATCGCAACAATGCCCAGTTCTCCACCGCCTTCACCGTGACCATCGAAGCGGCCGAAGGGGTGACCACTGGTATCTCCGCCGCCGATCGCGCGGTGACCGTGCAAGCGGCAGTGGCGCCCAATGCCAAGGCGGCCGATCTGGTGCAGCCGGGCCACATCTTCCCGCTGATGGCGCAGGATGGCGGCGTGCTGACCCGTGCTGGCCACACCGAAGCGGGCTGCGATCTGGCTCGGCTGGCCGGTTACGAGGCGGCCTCCGTCATCGTCGAGATCCTCAACGAAGATGGCACCATGGCGCGCCGTCCGGATTTGGAGGTGTTCGCCGAGCAGCACGGCATCAAGCTCGGCACCATCGCCGACCTTATCGAGTACCGCAACCAGCACGAGACCACGGTCGAGAAAGTGGCCGAGTGCAAGCTGCCCACCGAGTTTGGCGAGTTTGACCTCATCACCTTCCGCGACACCATCGACAATCAGGTTCACTTCGCCCTGAAAAAGGGTGAGGTACAGGCCGATCAGCCGACGCTGGTGCGGGTGCACCTGCACGATGTGCTGAGCGATCTGCTGCTGACCGACCGTCATGCCGCCCGCAGCTGGCCGCTGCCCAAATCTATGGCCCGCATCGCCAGCGAAGGCGGGGTGCTGGTGATTTTGGGGGCGGAATCCCATGGCGAGGAGCTGCTGGCCCGGGTCAAGGGCTTTGAGGCCGCCGACAAGGGGCTGGCACCGGAAGGGGCCAAGTGGCAGGGCACCTCGCGCCGGGTTGGTGTGGGCTCCCAGATCCTCAAGGCGCTCGGCGTGAGCAAGATGCGCCTATTGAGCTCGCCGAAGAAGTACCATGCCCTCGGTGGTTTCGGGCTGGAAGTAGTGGAATACGTCGGCGAGTAAAGGACTCAAGGTTCTACCAGAGAAGTACCATCCCCTTCCGGGTTGTTTCGATCTGGAAGTGGGTGAGTACGTTGGAGAGTAAAGTTCCACCAGAGACGTACCATCCCCTTCCGGGCGGTTTCGGTCTGGAAGTAGTGGAATACATCGGCGAGTAAGCGCGCCGGACTGGTTAAATCGCGATCATGGCTGTCTATTGCGGCCATGGTTTTTGTCGTGGGTCTGTTGTGCTAGAATGTGCGCACTTTTGACTCCGGCCCTTTTGATTGCACAGATACAGGATTTCCAATGAAGGTTATCGAAGGAAATATCGCCGCTCCTGAGGCGCGCGTTGCTATTGTTGTTGCCCGTTTCAACAGCTTCATCAACGACAGTCTGGTGAACGGTGCGGTGGACGTACTGAAGCGTCAAGGTCAAGTGCAGGACAGCAACCTGACACTGGTAAAAGTGCCGGGCGCGGTTGAAATGCCATTGGTCATCAAGAAGCTGGCCAAGAGTGGTCAATACGACGCCATCGTGGCGGTCGGTACAGTCATCCGTGGCGGCACCTACCACTTCGACCTGGTGGCAAACGAGAACAGCAAGGGAATGGCTCAGGTAATGATGGAATATGAAATTCCCGTTGCCTTCGGGGTGCTGACCACTGAAAACATTGAACAAGCCATCGAGCGTGCAGGTACCAAGGCGGGTAACAAGGGTGCAGAGGCTGCACTGGCAGCGCTCGAAATGATCAACGTCCTGAAAGAACTGGACGTGTAACGAGGAGAAGTACATTGAAACCGTCTGAGCGCCGTAAAGCCCGCCATTGCGCCACCCAGGCCATCTACCAGTGGCAGATGACCAAGGCTAACGTGGGTGACATCGAAGAGCAGTTCAAGATCGATCAGGACACCAAGGGTGTAGACCTGAGCTATTTCCGCGATCTGCTGTTCGGGGTAGCCCTCCACTGCAACGAGCTGGACAAGGTGTTTGCACCTTACCTCTCCCGTCCGCTGGAAGAAGTGGACATGGTGGACAAGGCGATCCTGCGTCTGGCGACCTATGAGCTGACCCGTCGTGATGATGTGCCGCCGCGCGTGGTCATCAACGAAGCGATCGAGCTGGCCAAAGCCTTCGCCGCCGATGACAGCCACAAGTTTGTCAACGGTGTACTGGACAAGGTGATCAAGTCGCTGAACAAGCGTTGATCCTGCTGTCCGTCAGCATCTAAGAGAGGAGCCAGCTTATTGCTGGCTTTTTACTGTATGGGTGAATTTGAGCTGATTGATAAGTACTTCAAGGTTCCCCACGCCCGCAAGGACGTGGTGATGGGCCCTGGAGATGACTGTGCCCTGCTGACCCTGCCCCCCGATACCCAACTGGCAGTGAGCACCGACACCCTGGTGAGCGGCGTACACTTCTTTCCCGACATGGATCCGGTGGATCTCGGCTACAAGGCGCTGGCGGTCAATCTCTCCGATCTCGCTGCGATGGGGGCCGAGCCGCGCTGGGTGTCGCTGGCGCTGACCCTGCCTGCCATCAACGAAGGCTGGGTCGCCGGTTTTGCCGAAGGGTTTCTGGAGCTGGCCGAGTATTACAACGTCGCGCTGGTGGGCGGGGATATGACCCGCGGGCCGCTCTCCATCACCATCTCGGTGAAGGGCTCGGTGCCTGCCGGACGTGCTCTGATGCGCAGCGGTGCCAAAGCGGGTGACGGCATCTATGTCACCGGCACTCTGGGGGATGCCGCGCTGGCACTCTCTCATCTGCTGGGCAAACGCACCCTCAACGAGAACCAGCTGGCGGCCGTGCTGCCACGGCTCGACCACCCCCATCCCCGCATTCTGGCCGGACAGGCGCTGCGCGGGCTGGCGGGTAGTGCGCTGGATCTCTCCGACGGTCTGGCATCGGACCTCGTCCATATCCTCAAGGCCTCCGGCGTGCGGGCCCAGATCGATCTCGATCTGCTGCCGCTCTCGCCGGTGCTGCAGGATGCGGTGAGCGAGCAGGAGGCGTGGCAACTGGCGCTGGCCGGTGGCGATGACTACGAGCTCTGCTTTACCGTGCCGGAAGAGCATCGCGGCGCGCTGGATACAGCGCTGGCCCACAGCGGGGTCAAGTTCAGCCGCATCGGCCGCATCGTGGCGGGCGAGCCCGGCATCGACTACCTGCGCGGTGAACAAGCGGTGGCGTTGCAACTGAAAGGGTGGGATCACTTCGCATGAGCCTGTTCACGATAAAACCCGAGCTGAAACGACTGGATCTGAAAAATCCGCTTCATTTTTTAGCGGTGGGGTTTGGTTCCGGTCTCAGCCCCAAGGCGCCGGGCACCATGGGTACGTTGGCGGCCATTCCGCTCTACCTGCTGGTGAGCGGGCTGCCGACCCACTGGTTCATCGCCTTGCTGGCGGTGGGGTTTGTGGTGGGGATCCGTATCTGCCAGAGCGCCACCGATGCCATCGGTATGCCGGATCATGGCGCCATCGTCTGGGACGAGGTGATCGGTTTTGGCGTCACCATGATCGCCGCGCCAGCCGGTTGGGAGTGGGTGGTGGCGGGCTTCGCGCTGTTCCGGCTGTTTGATGTGCTCAAACCCTGGCCCATCTCCTGGTTTGATCGCCGCATTCACGGCGGATTCGGCATCATGCTGGACGATCTGATCGCCGGCTTGTTCGCCCTGTTTTGTATGCAATTACTGGCGTTCTGGCTCGGCTGAATGCCCCCTTCCGGGGGATGACCGTTCTGGCATCCCCCGATTTATCTCTGCTTAATTTTCATTCATCGGCATATGCTGCCGTTTATCATCCATTTCACATAAATATTCACTACTCATTCGGGGCTTGTGATCGTTTTCGAAATAGTGATAAATGCTGCTTGTTGCGTTGTTGTTGAAATTAAAGTAATGATACCAATAGATGTACGGATGTACCGGCCATTTGTGTGATGAAAGTCATCATTTAACGCTGCCGAATTGGTGGTTATCTGCACAAAACATTGCGGAATTGTATAACTCAATCATTTACACCCGTGGTCAAACCGTCTAAGTTACTCGCGGGTTATTCCAAAAAAATGCAAAAAACCCGCCCGGATCGCTGGTTTCGCTGCCTCATGGATTGAGCAAATATTGCCCAAGGTAACAACCGGCATCTGCGGCTGATTTACGGACGAATTATTTGGGACGGATGTCCCCCGCAGAGGTAAACATGTCCTTGCTCGAAGTAAAGAACTTGCGGATCGAGTACCCCTCCCGCTACGGGGTGCTGGCCGCGGTGAAGGATCTCTCTTTCTCTATCGAAAAGGGTGAGATTGTCGGGGTGGTCGGTGAATCCGGCGCCGGCAAGTCCACCATCGGCAACGCCGTCATCGATCTGCTGAGCCCGCCGGGTCGCATCGCCCGTGGCGATATCTATCTCAATGGCGAGCTCATCTCCGGCAAGAGCCAGAACGAGATGCGGGCCATTCGTGGCTCCCGTATCGGGTTCATCTTCCAGGATCCCATGACCTCCCTCAACCCGCTGTTCACCGTTGAGCATCAGCTGGTCGAGACCATTCTGGCCAATACCAAGCTCTCCCGCGAGGCGGCCTTTGCCAAGGCGCTGGAGCTGATGGGGGCGGTGGGTATTCCGCAGCCGGAGCTGCGTATCAAACAGTATCCGCACCAATTCTCCGGCGGCATGCGTCAGCGGGTGGTCATCGCCATCGCCCTGTCGTGCGATCCGGAGCTGATCATCGCCGATGAGCCGACCACGGCGCTGGACGTCTCCATTCAGGATCAGATCCTCCAGCTTATCCGCGCCCTCTGCAAAGAGCGTCAGGTGGGCTGCATGCTGGTGACCCACGACATGGGCGTGGTCTCCAACGTCACCGACAAGGTGGCGGTGATGTATCGCGGCGATCTGGTGGAGTTCGGCCTGACCGAACAGGTGCTGGGCAGCCCCAATCACCCCTATACCCGCAGCCTCATCTCGGCGGTCCCGCGCTCCGATGTGAAGCTGGTGCGTTTCCCGCTGGTCTCCTATATCGAGGATGCCAGTGCGCCGGATACCAATATCGACCTCAAGACTCACTGGCTCGGCCAGAGTCAGGACGAGCGTGCCTATGACGGGGCGCTGCTGCGGGTGGAGAACGTCGATCTGAGGTTCGTCACCAAGGACTCCATCTTCCCGAGCCGCCGCCAGTATGTGCGCGCCTGCAACAACATCAGCTTCGAGATCTTCGAAGGGGAGACCTTCGGTCTGGTGGGGGAGTCGGGCTCCGGCAAATCGACCATTGCTCGCGCCATCACCGGTCTCTATCCGCCTGATACCGGCAAGATCTTCTTCGAGGGGATCGATCTCACGGCCCTCAAGAGCGAGCGCGAGCGCCGCCCGCTGCGCCGCCAGATGCAGATGGTGTTTCAGAACCCCTATTCGTCAATGAACCCGCGGATGAAGGTGCGCGACATCATTGCCGAGCCGATCCGCTTCCACCAACTGGCGAGCAGCGAGAGCCAGATCGAGGGGATCGTCAACGATCTGCTGGATCACGTCGGTCTTGGCCGCGGTGCCGGGGTCAAGTATCCCCATGAATTCTCCGGCGGTCAGCGCCAGCGCATCTCCATTGCCCGCGCCCTGGCCACTCGGCCGCGTTTCCTCATCTGCGACGAGCCGACCTCGGCGCTGGATGTGTCGGTGCAGGCCCAGATCCTCAATCTGCTCAAGGATCTGCAGCAGGAGCTCAAGCTCACCATGCTGTTTATCAGCCACGATCTGCCGGTGATCCGCCAGATGTGCGACCGCATCGGGGTGATGCAGCACGGTCATCTGGTGGAAGTGGCCGAGACCGAGAAACTCTTTACCAATGCCGAGCATGAGTACAGCCGCAAGCTGATCTCCCTCATGCCGGAGTTCAAGGGAATGTCCCGCGAGGGGCTGGAAATCGCAAGCTAGGATAGCGCCGGTGCGCCGGTCTGCTTGTCAAAAAAAGTGTCATAAGAAAGCCAAAAGCATGGAGAACAAGATGAAGAAAGGATTGTCCAAGATTGCCCTGGCGCTGTTTGCCGCCGGTTTCGCCTTCAGTGTCTCAGCCGCTGATATCAAGGTAGGCGTTGCTTCTGACGCCACGTCGCTGGATCCGCAGGAGCAGCTCTCCGGTCAGACCCTGGAGATGTCGCACCTGGTATTCGATCCCCTGATGCGTTACACCCAGGATCTGAAATTCGAGCCCCGTCTGGCCGAGAAGTTCGAGCGTGTCGATGACAAGACCGTCCGCTTCCACCTGCGCAAAGGGGTCAAGTTCCACTCCGGCAACGATTTCACCGCTGACGACGTGGTGTGGACCGTCAAGCGCCTGAAAGCCTCCGTCGACTTCAAGGCGATCTTCGACCCGATCAGCGAAGTGAAGAAGGTCGATGACTACACCGTCGATCTGATCACCGCCAAGCCGTTCCCGCTGGTACTGCAGACCGTCACCTACATCTTCCCGATGGACTCCAAGTTCTATACCGGCAAGACCGAAGCAGGTAAAGACAAGGCCGAGATCGTCAAAAACGGCGACTCCTATGCCTCTACCCATGTTTCCGGTACTGGCCCGTTTACCGTCAAGTTCCGCGAGCAAGGTGTGAAGCTGGATTATGCCCGCAACGCCAACTACTGGGATAAAGCCTCCAAGGGTAACGTCGAGAACCTGACCGTGGTGCCGATCAAGGAAGATGCGACCCGTGTTGCAGCCCTGCTGGGTGGCGACGTGGACATGATCTATCCGGTTGCACCGAACGATCTGGAGCGCGTCAAGAATGGCAAGGACTCCCAGCTGGTCACCCTGTCCGGTACCCGCGCCATCATCATCGAGCTGAACCAGAACACCAACCCGGCGCTGAAAGACAAGCGCGTGCGTCAGGCGATCAACTACGCCATCAACCAGGTGGGCATCGTCGAGAAGATCAACAAGGGCTTCGGTACCCCTGCTGGCCAGCTGAGCCCGAAAGGCTATGCCGGTCACAACGAGGCGCTGGTGCCCCAGTATGATCTGGCCAAGGCCAAGGCGCTGATGAAGGAGGCCGGTTACGAGAAAGGCTTCAAGATGACCTTCATCTCCCCGGCAGCCCGCTACGTCAACGACGTCAAGATTGCCCAGGCTGTCTCCGCCATGCTGGCCAAGATCAACATCAAGGTGGATCTGAAGACCATGCCGGTGGCCCAGTACTGGCCGGAGTTTGACAAGTGCGCCGCCGACATGCAGCTGATTGGCTGGCACTCCGACACTGAAGATACCGCGAACTTCTTCGAGTTCCTGACCTTCACCAAGGATGCCAAGACCGGTATGGGCCAGTACAACTGCGCCGGTTATGCCAACGCCGAAGCTGACAAGATGGTGATGGATGCCAATGCCGAGACCGATCCGGCCAAGCGTGCCGAGATGCTGAAGAAGGTCGAAGCCATGCTGATCGAAGATGCTGCCTACGTGCCGTTGCACTGGGAAGATCTGGCCTATGGCGCCAAGAAGAACGTCGACATCAAGCCGGTAGTCAACGTGATGAACTTCCCTTACCTGGGTGACCTGGTGGTCAGCAAGTAAGAGAACGTCGCAAGGAAGGACGGGGCAGGGTGGTCAGCTGGCCACTCCGCCCACTAACAGAAGCCTGTGCCACGACACAGGCCACGTAGAAGGACAAGCATGTTTACATTCCTGCTGAAACGGTTCTATCAGGCCGTGATAGTGATGTTCGTCATCAGCCTGGTCGCCTTCTCCATCCAGGACAACCTGGGTGACCCGTTGCGCGAGCTGGTGGGACAATCCGTCTCCGAAGCCCAGCGTCACGAGTTGCGTGAGAAGATGGGCCTTAACGATCCCTTCCTCATCAAATACAGCCGTTTTTTGAAAAATGCGGTGCATGGGGATTTGGGCACCTCCTATTTCTTTAAGCGACCCGCTCTCGAGGTGATCCTCGACAAGCTGGTGGCTACCCTTGAGCTGGTGTTTGCTGCCGCGCTCATCATCGTGGTGGTCTCCATTCCACTCGGTGTCTATTCGGCGATCCGCCCGCGCAGCATTCCCACCAAGATCATCATGGCGGGGAGCAGTATCGGCATCTCGATCCCGGTATTTTTGACCGCCATCATGTTGATGTACCTCTTCTCGATCCAGCTGGGCTGGTTGCCGGCCTATGGCCGTGGCGAGACCCGTAACCTGCTGGGCTGGGAGTCGGGCTTCTTCACCTGGGATGGCATCAAGCACCTGATCCTGCCCGCGGTGTCGCTCTCCTCCATCATGCTGCCGCTGTTTATCCGGCTGGTGCGCTCCGAGATGCTGGAGCAGCTCTCCTCCGAGTACGTCAAGTTCGCCCGCGCCAAAGGGCTGGACAACAACAAGGTCTACTATCAGCACGCCCTCAAAAACACCATGCTGCCGGTCATTACCGTTGGCGGGGTGCAGATCGGCACCATGGTGGCCTACACCATCCTGACCGAGAGCGTGTTCCAGTGGCCGGGCACCGGCTTCCTGTTCCTTGAGGCGATCCACCGGGTCGATACCCCGCTGATCACCGCCTACGTCATCTTCGTGGGACTGATCTTCGTGGTGACCAATACCCTGGTCGACCTGCTCTACGGGTTGATTAACCCGACCGTTAACCTGACCGCCAAGGGGTAACAGATGACTAATGCTGTGACTGCAAGCCCAAGCCGTTGGGCACGATTCAAGAACTCTGACATCGTCTACTACTTCCTGCGGGACAAGGTAGCCATGTTCAGCTTTGCGGTGTTCGTGGTGTTTGTGCTGGCGGCGCTGCTGGCGCCCTGGCTGGCGCCGCACAACGTCTATGACCAGACCAGCTTTGACCTGATGGATGCCGAGCTGCCTCCCTCATGGCTGGAAGGGGGCGAAGAGCGCTTCTGGCTCGGCACCGACAACCAGGGGCGGGATATCTGGAGCACCATCCTCTATGGCGCCCGCATTTCGCTCTCAATCGGCCTGTTTGCGGTGGCGCTGCAGCTGGTGCTCGGCATCGTGATCGGTCTGATTGCCGGTTACTTCGGTGGTCGCATCGACAACCTGCTGATGCGCTTTGCCGACGTGCAGCTGTCGTTCTCCACCATGATGGTGGCGATCATCATCTCCGCCATCTTTCAGGCAACCTTTGGCTCCGAGTTCTACTCGAAGTTCGCCATCATGATGCTGGTGGTGATCATCGGTATCGCCGAGTGGCCGCAGTACGCCCGTACCGTGCGCGCCTCTGTGCTGGCGGAGAAGAAGAAGGAGTATGTGGAAGCGGCCAAGGTGATGGGGTTCCGCGCCCCGCGCATCATGTTCCGCCACATTCTGCCCAACTGTCTGTCGCCCATTCTGGTGATCTCCACCGTGCAGGTGGCCAACGCCATCATGAGCGAGGCGGCACTCTCCTTCCTGGGGCTCGGGATGCCGGTTGATCAGCCCTCGCTCGGTTCGCTGATCAGCGTCGGCTTCAACTATATCTTCTCCGGCTCCTGGTGGATCACCGCCTTCCCGGGCATCTGTCTGGTGGTGCTGGTGCTGGTCATCAACCTGCTGGGTGACTGGCTGCGGGATGTGTTTAACCCGAAGATCTACAAAGGATAACGCGGGCTGATTCTGAGGCGCCGAGTCGCAGCTATCAGGACATTTTGATGAAAAAATCCGAAACCGGTTCAGCCTGTTTCGGATTTTTATTGTTATGGAACAGACACCTTGCTGATTGCGCGCCTACCGGTTTGAGTGGGTGATGTCTTTGCCTGTGTCACTCCCTTCACACTGGTCGCCAGACTAGGCGACTGGAAAGGCACATTCCGGTAGGGCGGTTCGTTGCTCAATATCGCAGGCCGCTCATCAATAGTGCGGCGGCGGGGTCTCTTCGGCCATGCTGGCAATCTGGCTGGGCTGTACGCTTTGCAGTTTGTCGATCAGCAGCTGGATCTGGTATTTGAGTCGATCGAGTTCACGGCCCTGGGTGGTCACCTCGTCGTTGAGCTGCTCTATGGTGTACTCCGCATAGGCGAGACGGGTTTCCAGGGTTTCGATGCGATCGTTAAGTTGCTGACTCATGGGCCTTCGGGTCCTTACTTGATTGTCCAGATTTCGGCCAGACCACTGGAGCTGGCACTGACAAGGTGGCTATTGTCGCGCAAAGCGACGCCGTAGACCACTGCGCTGGGCGGTTTCACCTTGGGTTGCGGCGAGACACGCCAGCTCTGCAGCAGGGCGCCATCGCTCACTTGCCACAAGGAGAGCTGACGGGAAGGGGCACCGGTGATGAGCCACTTGCCGTCGTTGGCAAAGCGGGCGCTGGTGTAGACCTCGAAGCGGTGATCATATTGCAGCTGACTCACCTGTTTGCCGGTTTTCAGATCCCAGATGCTGGCCCGGCTGCTGTCGGCGGTGAAGGCGTAGCGGCCGCTCGGCTCCAGTCTGGCCATGATCACCCGGCCACCATGGTTGAACCGCCAGATCACCTGTCCGCTGCGGGTATCCCACAGATAGGCGCTGTAGTCGTTGCCGCCGGTCAGGGCGTAGCGACCGTTGGCGGAGAGATCCACCGTATTGACCTGTTCGGTATGCCCCAAAAACTGCAGGCGACGACCGCTTTGGGTATCGAGCCACTCGGCCTTGCCATCTTCCCGGCCTATCAGTACATAGCGCCCGTCGGCAGAGAGCGCGATGTCCCTCAGCTTGGATTCAGGAAGGGAGTAGTAGCCTTGTGACTGCCCGTCTTGAAGCCGCCAGGTGGCAAAGGTCTCGGGGGTGGCGGTGACGGCATGGCTGTTGCCTTCGGAAAAACGGGTAATGAATACCAGATCATCCGCCGAGTCGGATTGCTTCCAGCGCCAGCGTTGACGGTTCTGTTCCAGATCCCAGACGATGATGCCCTGGCTGATGCTGGAGACGATGGCCTGCTTGCCATCACTGGAGAGATCTGCGGTCAGCAGACCCGTGCTGGCGAGGGGCATTTGCTGGTTGGGTTGGGAGCTCTGCTCGCAACCGGTGAGCATTAAACAGAGGCTCACCAGATAAATGGCACTTTTTATCATTTTTGCGGTCTCACGCTTTTGTTACCTGCGATCACGGCGTTAGTATAAGGCGCTTATCACGATAAACCTCTCATTTCACGATGGAACCGAGAGCGGTATTTGGAGTTTGGAGAAACTGATGAACAAATTTCTGAAGGTGTCCCTGTTGGCGGCGGCGGTTGCCGTCGGTCTGACTGCTTGCCAAAAAGACGAGAAGCCTGCTGCGGCCAATACCGCCGAAGTGAAGGCTGAAGCCAGCAAGCCGGCAGAGGCGACCAAGGCCGAAGCCAAGAGCTTTGAAGAGCAATCTGGCTACGCAATTGGCCTCTCCATGGGTCGTTACATCGCCAATACCCTGGAGCGTCAGCAGGAACTGGGCATCAAACTGGACAACGCCGTGATCCTGAAAGGGGTCACCGACGGTCTGGGCAAAGAAGCCAAGATGACTGATGAAGAGATCCAGAAGGTATTGCAGGATTACGACGCCAAGATCAACGAGCTGACCAAGGCCAAGGCCGAGAAAGACGCTGTTGAAAATCTGAAGAAAGGCGAAGAGTACCTGGCTGCCAACGCCAAGAAAGAGGGTGTGAAGAGCACCGAATCCGGCCTGCAATATCTGGTCGAGAAGATGGGTGACGGCTCCAAGCCGAAGTCTACCGACATCGTCAAGGTTCACTACACCGGTACCCTGACCGACGGCACCAAGTTCGACAGCTCCGTCGATCGTGGCGAGCCGGCCACCTTCCCGCTCAACCAGGTTATCCCGGGTTGGACCGAAGGCGTGCAGCTGATGCCGGTTGGCTCCAAGTTCAAGTTCTTCCTGCCGTCCAAGCTGGCCTATGGCGAGCACGGTGCAGGCTCCATCCCGGCGAACGCCGTGCTGGTATTTGACGTTGAGCTGCTGGCTATCGAGAAGCCGACTGCTGACGACGCCAAGAAGTAATCCCTTCTTGTAGTGAAAAACGGCTCCTTAAGGAGCCGTTTTTACTTGTACATCTCCTATAATCGCGGGATAACAGAGCTGTCTTGGCGTTGGGTTTGTGCGCGAAAAAAGGCAAAATAGATCGCAGAATCAAATACAAGGATGAGTCCGGTGGCTGAAAATAAATCGCGTGTCCTGCTGGTGGAAGATACCCGAAGTCTGGCGGTGGTCTATGAACAGTACCTGCGCCAGGAGGGGTACGAGGTGGTGCTGGCCGACTGTGGGCAGCAGGCGCTGGCGCAGTTGCTGGAAAGTCCCCCTCCCGTGGTGCTGCTGGATCTGGAGCTGCCGGATATGTCCGGCATGGATATTCTGCAGATGATCACCGAACAGCAACTGCCCTGCTCGGTGGTGGTGATCACCGCCCACGGCTCGGTGGATGTAGCGGTGGAGGCGATGCGCCTCGGTGCCTTCGATTTTCTGACCAAGCCGTTTGACAGCAAGCGGCTCTGCGCCACAGTTCGCAATGCCTTGAAACACCAGCAGTTGAGCTCGCTGGTTGCCCACTATCGGGAGAACTTCGAGCGTAGCTCGTTCTTCGGCTTTATCGGCGCCTCCATGTCGATGCAGGCGGTCTATCGCATCATCGAGAGCGCTGCGCCGAGCAAGGCGACCGTCTTTATCACTGGCGAGAGCGGCACCGGCAAAGAGGTGTGTGCCGAGGCGATTCACCAGTGCAGCCCCCGCAGTGAACAGCCCTTTATTGCCCTCAACTGCGCCGCCATTCCCCACGATTTGATGGAGAGCGAGATCTTCGGCCATGTGAAGGGCTCCTTTACCGGCGCCCAGGGGGATCGCAAAGGGGCGGCCAGTTTGGCCGATGGCGGCACCCTGTTTCTCGACGAGATCTGCGAGATGGACCTGGATCTGCAGAGCAAACTGCTGCGCTTTATCCAGACCGGCACAGTGCAGCGGGTCGGCAGCGGCAAGCTCGAGACGGTGGATGTGCGCTTTATCTGCGCCACCAACCGGGATCCGCTGGTGGAGGTGAAAGCGGGCCGTTTTCGCGAGGATCTCTACTATCGGCTCCACGTCATTCCGCTAACCCTGCCGCCGCTGCGGGAGCGGGGCGAGGATATCCTGCTGCTGGCGCGCACCCTGCTGCAGAGCTATGCCAAGGAGGAGAACAAACGCTTCAAGGATTTCGATGTCGAGGCGGCGCGAGTGCTGCTCGACTACCCCTGGCCCGGCAACGTACGCGAGCTGCAAAACGTGGTGCGCAATATCGTGGTGCTCAACGACAAGGAGCTGGTGAGTCCGGATATTTTGCCGCCACCGCTCAATGGGGTTCGCCCCCAGCAGCCAGCTGCGATTGCGGCAGCGGTGGCATCGGCTCCGGCCGCCACCGGAGCGGCCAACGGGCCGATCCGCCCGCTCTGGCTGGTGGAAAAAGAGGTGATCGAACAGGCTATCGCCAGCTGTGACGGCAATATTCCCAAGGCGGCGGCACTGCTCGAGATCAGCCCTTCCACCATTTACCGCAAGAAGCAGAGCTGGGAAGAGGTGAGCGCGACGTGAGTCGTGACGTGTTCTGGCTGAACGCCCGCAAGATGTAAAAGGGGGAACGGTTCAACCGAGTGACGGGCGGCATTGGCCGCCCTCTCTTTTTGGGGGGGAAGTCAGAGTTTGGCGAGTTGCTTGAGGCGGGCCAGTCGCTCCCCCTCGTTAGCACTGAACCAGCGGTCCTGCGATAGCAGAAACCAGGCGCGGGAGAAGTATTCCGCAGCCAGCGGATCGTCCAGCACCAGGGCATTTTCCCCCAGCTCCTCGAACAGATAACCATCCTCCGGTTCACCCGCCTCGGCCATATCGGCCTTGAGCTGGTGCAGCTCTGCCAGTGCTTGCTCATGTTGACCTTGAGCCCGGGTCAGGCGAGCCAGACTCCAGCGGGCGATAAACGCCTTAGCCGGCTGGTTATGCTGCAGATGCCAGGCCAGGCACTTCTGCTGCTGGATTTTGGCCTCCTCGAAGCGGCCCAGTTCGAACAGGGTCCAGCCCTGATTGTTGTAAAGGGGGGCAAGCCAGCCGCGCACCTTCTCGTCACTGCTGCGCTCTGCCAGCTCCATCGCCAGTTGATTCCAGCGGCTCTGCTCTTCAAGCGGCGCAGCGATGGCGATCATGTGGGCGGCGTCGATGGCGAGATAGGTCTCCTTCTCCTTGAGTCCCCACTGCCAGGCTTGCTCAAACAGGGTTTTGGCTCTGGCCTTGTCGCCCGCCGAATTAAAGGTGCGGCCTCGCTCCAGCAGGGCCCGGATCCGCGCTCTGGGGGTTATGTCGGTGAGTCGTAGTTCTATCTCGTCGAGCAGCTGATGGGCTTCGGCAAACTGGCGTTGCAGCGAATGGGTACGGGCTATCTGTGTCAGCAACTCCAGTTCGAGTTGCAGGTCGGCAGCGGCGCGTGCTTTGGGAAGGAGTGCGTGAAAACGCAGGGCGGTGGCGGCGGGATCCTGATAATCCCACAGCGCCATGAAATCGGGCGGATTGTCCATCTGGCCTCCTTGCTGGTTATCCTGTCACCAAGATGCCTGCAGGCCATTGTTTGTACAAGGGGCGCTCGTCACAGAGCGCCCCTTGAGTCATGCCAACGGCAGTGGTCAGCCGATCAGTAGACCATGGCCAGGCTCATCAGCATCAGACCGAGGGCTGCGAAGGCACCCTCCTTGATGGCGAGCCGTGGCACCAGCGCCTTGGGCAGGGCCGGAAACAGGCTCAGAGCAAAGCCAAGCCCCGGCATCAGCCAGTGGAACGCCGGATTGCGCAGGGCGGGATCAGCGGCGCCGTTGATGATGATCAGCAAAATAAACAGAGTGAAGGAGGGGATGATAAACCAGCGCACCCCACCGGCGGCGACCGCCCGCAGCGGTGAAATGCGATAGAGCAGCATGGTCACAAGGAACAGCACAAAAGGGGCCAGCAGATAGAGCGGAGCGGGGTTCATAACATCTTTCCTGAAAACTGATCGTCAAAAAACGGGTGTCTTAAGCAAGAGGCGCGGGATTTAATCACTCTTTGCAGGTAATCACCAGCAGCCCGGGGCCGGGCTGTGAAGAGGATCGCGGATAAAGGTTTGCTTCCGTGCGCCTTAGCGCAACCAGAACCAGGCGGCGGCAAAACCCAGCCAGCTCAGCACCAGCAAGATCCAGGGCAGGGGATGCTGATGGCTCACTTCAACCAGCTCGAGCTGATCGTCTTGCTCTTCGGTTTGCGGCTCCCCCTGTGGTTGCCGGGCTTTGGCCTGCAATTTTTTCTGGCGGCTCGCTTCGCGGGCCCGCACCTTCATCTGTTTTTTGTATTCGTCGATGCCTTTCTGGATCCCTTGCGCGATCAGCTGGGTCTGCTCCTTGGTCTGCCCCGGCTTCTGGTTGGCACGGGCAATTTTCATCGCCTCCTGCTGGGTCTCGGGGGAAATCTTGTCGTACTTGGTCATCAAATCATCTCCTCTGGCATGGCTGGCAGGGGAGTATGCCATAAAGGCAGATCGGCGTGGCGTTTCCTTGGGACCGAGTGATGCAAGTGGGTGAAAGCTCAACAAGAGTTGTGATAAATCAGCAGGAAGCCGGATGTTGGGTCGAAGATCACAATTAGCAGAATTTGTGAGTCATCGATGAAAAACCGTCATCTGTTGTTTGTTATATTGGCGCACGACCCGCTGGACAGGGTTACTAAATAACAAAACAATCAAGGTGATATGGAAATGAATAATAACTTCATCAAAGGCGGCGTGGCACTGGCCGTGCTTGCTGCACTGACTGGCTGTAATACCTCGAGCAATGACACCGTTGCACCCTGCACCGAAAATGTCTGCAAACTGACCATACTGCACACCAACGATACCCACGGACGTTTCTGGCACAACGCCGAAAATGAGTACGGTATGGCTGCCCAGAAGACCCTGGTCGAGCAGTTGCGTGCGGATGCCAAGGCGGCTGGCAGCGACGTGCTGGTGCTCTCCGGTGGTGATGTGAATACCGGGGTGCCGGAATCCGATCTGCAGGATGCCGAGCCTGACTTCATGGCGATGAACAACATTCGCTACGATGCCATGGCGGTGGGCAATCATGAATTCGACAACCCCCTCAGCGTACTGGAGAAGCAGCGCAAGTGGGCCCAGTTCCCGATGCTCTCGGCCAACATCTATGACAAGGCGAGCGGCAAACACTACTTTGACCCCTACAAGGTGTTCAAGCTGGAGAGCGGTCTCAAGGTCGCCGTACTGGGCCTGACCACCGAGGATACCGCGCAGCTGGTGGATCCCAACAACGTGCAAACCCTGGAGTTCCGCGATCCGACCAGCGAAGCGGCCAAACTGGGCCAGCAGATCCGCAGCAACAAGGAAGCCAATCTGGTCTTCGCCATCACTCACATGGGCCATTACGAGAATGGCCAGCACGGCAGCAATGCGCCGGGCGATGTAGAGATGGCCCGGGCTCTGCCAGCGGGTACTCTGGATGCCATCATTGGTGGCCACTCCCAGAATCCGGTCTGCATGGAGCCGGGCACCGCGAACAAGTACGCCAATTTCAAACCGGGTGATAACTGCCAGCCAGACCAGCAAAATGGCACCTGGATCATGCAGGCCCACGAGTGGGGCAAGTATGTGGGTCGCGCCCAGTTTGACTATCAGAATGGCAAGTTGACCCTGACCAGCTATGAGCTGATCCCGGTTAACCTGATCAAGCGCAACGCCAAGGGTGAGGCGATCGATGCCACCGGCGCCGTGACCAAAGATACCACCAAGATGCAGTTCGTACAGGACGAGATCACCAAGGATCCCGAGCTGTATAACACCCTGCTGGGCTATCAGGAAAAAGGTCAGCAAGAGCTCAACGTTGTGATCGGTTCTACCGATGGGGTATTGGTTGGTGATCGCAATACAGTACGCAACAAGCAAACCAATCTGGGTCGTCTGATCACTTCTGCCACCTCTGACAAGCTGGCCGTCGATTTTGGTATCGTCAACTCCGGTGGCGTGCGTGACAGCATCCCGACCGGGGATATCACCTACCGCAGCGTGCTGCTGGTGCACCCGTTTGGCAACACGGTCAACAAGGCTGTGATGAAAGGCAGCGATCTGGCGACCTATCTGGGTCAGGTAGCCACCAAAACCCGCAATACCGGGGGTTATGCCCAGTTTGGCGGCATCAACATGGCAGTGGATTGCCAGGCCAAGAGCGTCAATATCACCAGCATCGGTGGCAAGGCGTTTGATCCGGCAGCTACTTACAGCTTCGCGATCCCGAGCTTCAGCGCCTCCGGTGGTGACGGCTATCCGAAGATCGATACCATCAACGCCGGATTGGTGGATGCAGCAGTGCTGAAGGAGTACATCGAGATCAAGAAGACCATCAATGTGGCCGACTATCAGCCGGCCAACGAAGTGAGCTACCTGAACTCTACTTCTACCGAAGGGTGTAACTGATTCGTCAGCGAGGCTTGTCGCCTCTGATATGATCTCAAAGGGCAGCCGGTGGCCTGTCTCTTATACAAAAATCCCCAAGCATCGCTTGGGGATTTTTTTTGAACTTCTCTCCCATTCTGTGATCTGAACCTTTCATCGCTCTCTTCCCTGGTTCTAACATGCCCTTCACTCAACCGGCGCACTGGGCGCAGGCACAGTTTGGTCACGCCAACCTTAACGACCCAAGACGCACCAGAAGGCTGGTTGCCCTCACCACTGCCCTTGCTCACTAACCAGGAGATTGCGTGTCATACCTCCCCCTCTCACCTGCTGATATGAAAGGCGCATGCAGCTTCATTCGCAGCCCGCATGTCAGTGCTGAGGCCATTGCCAACGCCGGCTTTGCCGTCACCGCAGCCCATGCCAGAGACTATTCCCTCTTGTTGGCACTGGAAGACACCACGGCCCTTACCTTCAATCATGCCAGCGTCAAAGACCTGCTGGGCTACACCAACCGCACGCCCCACAGCTCTTGCCGTATTCCTGCCGTCTTTTTGCTACGAAGGGTCAGTCGATGTTGTTGCAGGCTGTGCTTCATCTCCCGATAGCCCAGTTCGATTTCCCAGCGATGGCTGTAGAGCTCGACAATATCGGCGCCCGGGAAACGCATCGGGTCGACCATCGAGGTCAACACTTGGCGCTCCTTGTCATTGATAGTGCGGGTCAACAAGCGGGCTTCCACCGTATCCGGCAGTTGTGGCCACTTCTTGCGTGCCTGTGGACTGGTCGTCAGGCGCACCAGCACATCCTTACGCCCCAGCTTGCGC
>NZ_MQSY01000064.1:0-109509 GCF_001921245.1 Aeromonas sp. YN13HZO-058
GGTAACACCGCCACCGACACCCAGGTCATGGTGATTGATACCAGCATTGACCAGGATGGCGACGGCGTGACTGTCACGATCACCGGCATCACCCAAGACACCGGCGCCTCGAGTAGTGATTTCATCACCAACGACAACACCCTGGTGTTCCGGGGCACGGTCGACCTGGGTGACAACAGCACCCTGGCGGTGACCATCAACAACGTGGTGTACACCACGGCCAACGGCCTGGTGATTGACACTGATGGCAACTGGAGCGTGGATCTGACCGGCACCGAGCTGGCGGATGGCACCTACCCGGTGGTGGCCACCGTGACCGACGTGGCGGGCAACAGCAAAACCGTCAGTCAGGACGTGGTGGTGGATAGCGCAGAGGCTAATGCCCCGAAAGTCACCATCATGGATGACGTCAACAACGATCAGCTGCTGAGTAAAAGCGAGATTGGCAATGATCAGGTGCAGGTGAAGGCCGAGGTCAACCATACCGAGTTGACTGCGGGCGGCAAAGTGACCCTGACCATCACCAATGGTGATGCAACCAGCACGGTCGAGCTGAAGCTGGTGAACGGGGTGCTGCAACTGGCCAATGGCCAGTCGGCGACCGGTTTTGCTTACAACAACAGCACTATCAGCTGGACCGAGACTGCCCCGGCCAACGGCAAGTCGTTGACGGTGATGGCGACCCAGACCGACAAGGCGGGCAATGTCTCCCTGCCGGGCAGTGATACGGCTACGGTGCTTAACGAAGCGCCCAATACGGAGGATAAACAGGCTACAGGCCAAGAGGATGCCGCAAGCATTGTTATTCCGTCGCTCTCTGGCAGCGATATTGACGGCACAGTGGTGAGCTTTACCATCCAGAGTTTGCCGACCCACGGCACCCTGTTCCTGGGGAGTGTGGCCGTGGTGGCGAATCAGAGCATTGCGTTGGCGGATGCGGGCAAGTTGACCTTCAAACCGGAACCCAACTGGAGCGGTGACACTAGCTTCAAATATGTTGCTATGGACAATGATGGTCTGGCAGACCCGACGCCTGCGACTGTAGCAATCAAGGTTGAGTCTGTTAATGACGCCCCGACGCTGAACATCTCCAACGATGCTGTTGTCTCCGAAGAAGGTCTCCTCGGTGGGCTGAAAGATGAACTGGGTAAAGATGGCCAGAAAGATGCTACTGATGAGGTCGTTGCCAAGGGACTGATTACCGTCGGTGATATTGACAGCAACAACTTGACTGTTTCACTGGGATGGCCAACCGATAATGGTGTTAAACCAGTTTATTCTGGTGGTGTTAAGGTCGAGTGGAGTTGGGATGCTGGCAGCAAAACGTTGATTGGTTATGCCGGTAGCAAGGACAACGTTGTTCTTGAGGTCAAGCTGACAGCGCCAGTTGGTAGTAGCAAAGGTGACTGGGGTTATGAAGTGACCCTGAAGCAGCCGTTGGATCACGCTGATACAACCCAGGAAGACACCATCGATCTCAAGATAGATGTCTCTGTTCATGATGGAGACGAGACGGTTACCAAGTCTTTGGCGATTACTGTCGAAGATGACGCTCCGATTGCCGGGAATACTGAAGTGGTCTCCGTTGCCAAGACATACATACCGAATGTACTGACCGGCCTGTTTGATTTGACGCAATACTCGGTGCCCTCCGACCGGACGAAGCTGGATCTGGGCAAGTTTGAAATCACCGCTAAAGGGTTCAAATCTGCGACTGATTCAAACTTGATCGAGGCAAAGATTAATGCATCAGAAAAGGGACTCGGTGTTGCCAGTAGTGATAGTCCCTACCTCGAGCTTGCCAATGAAGTGGATTTCCGTCTCTTTGAGAATGGCAAGTCCGCGTCTGAAGAGCTGGTCGTCAAGCTTGATCCGGGGACCGTGGCCTATGGCGCCAATATCAAGTTCAGCCAGATGTTTGGCAAAGAGTTGGAAAGTGGAGTGGTAGAGTTTTACCGCGACAACGAATTGGTCTCCACACTACCATTCAGATCGGATGCTGCGGGGGGAGAGTACAACCAAAACTTCCAGGTGCAGCAGGGCGGTTTTGACACCATGGTGATCAAGGCGACCGACAACGGCAACGCTTTCAACATCAAGGACAACAGCGACTTTACCGTCAAGTCTATCGAGTTTCTGGGGGCTGATACGCCGCAGGCAATTGCCTATGGTTCGGGTACTGTTGCACCGCAATGGGGGGCTGATGGCAAGGGACATATAGAGCTTTTGGGATCCAATGAAGTGGGTTTGATGACAGCTACTGGTAAAGAGATCTCAATTTCCAGCAAAGCAGGCCTACCCAATACCCTGTATGGCGAAGCCAGTGACGGCACTTTGGTGTTCAGGCTAGAGTTCACCCCGGCCACCGGCAAGTGGGAGTTCTTCCAGTACCAGAACATGTCCAAGCCCCAGGGCGATGGCGACATCGACTTCCGGATCCAGGTGACGGATGGCGATGGGGATGTGAGTATCGGGTCGTTTGCCACCAAGCCGCTCTTTACGCCCATCGTTCAGGGGATCTCTGTCGACAGCGTGACTGAAGGCGGTAGCCTGGAACATACGGTGACCCTGTCCGACGCGACCCAGGAGGCGACGCAATATGACTTCGCCATCAGGGGCAACGGCATCAACCCCGCATCCAACCTGGATTGGGGCACAGCCCAGTTCAGCAACGGGGTGACCTACAGCAGTGCCACCGGCAAGATCACGGTGCCAGCCGGGGTATCCGGTTTCACCGTGACCATTCCGACGGTGAACGATCGTCTGGTCGAGGCAAACGAGACCCTGTCGGTGACCATAGGTGGCCAGAGCGGCACCGGTACCATCCTTGACAACGATCGGGCGCCGACCGCTGCAGGGGGCCACAGTGCCGGGCAGGAAGACAAGCCCCAGGTGCTGACATGGTCCCAGTTTGGTGCCAGCGATGACCAGGCTACGAGCGATCTCAGTGTGAAGATCGGCACTCTACCTCTCAGTGGCAAGCTCGAGTACCTCAATGCCGCAGGCCAGTGGGTTGCTGTGTCGAGTGGTGCCCTCATCTCTTATGCCGAGGTGAGTGCTGGTCATCTGCGCTTTGTGCCCGGTCTGAATGAATCGAGCACCAATGCAGCCAACGGCAACGGCGCTCTGGTCGGCAACCGGCAGGGCGACTATGCCAGCATCGGTTACCAGATAAGCGATGGCGCCAACCTCAGCAATGGCAGCAAGCTGGTGATCGATGTGGCGGCGGTGGCCGACAAGCCGACCGTGGATGTGGTGCTGAGTGGTAATGGTACCCCCCTCTACCAGGGGTTCCCGAGCTCTGGCATCAGCACCGACAGTTTCCAGTCAGGCACTATCGACCGGACCGCACTGGTAGTCGGTGCTCCGCAGCGAGATGCCAGCAGCAGTAATGATCAGCTGAATGGATCCAATACCAAGAATGACTACCTGTTGAGCAGCAAGGGCGGCAGCGACATGCTCTACGGCAAGGGTGGAGATGACCTGTTGGTTGGCGGCAACGCAGAGCAGGGTGATTCCCTCTATGGCGGGACTGGCAATGACATCCTGGTGGCCGGTCTGGGTAATGATGGCCTCTATGGTGACACGGGCGATGATATTGCCGTGCTGCGCGGCAACCGGGCCGATTACGTGGTTCAGAAAGGGAGCGGCCACTCAGTCCATGATGCCTGGTTTAATTTCATTGTTAATGAAAGGGGCGTCGGGGTCATCAAGGCACTCCACGATATCGAACACGTACAGTTCGATGACGGCATTTACGCAATCAATCAGACCACGGGGGAGCTGACCCTGGTACAGCCGCCCCAGGTGGATTACCCGATCGATATCAAGGTTTCCCTCACGGACAGCGATGGCAGTGAAGTACTCGACAGCTTGTTGCTGAGCGGCTTGCCGGCAGGGAGCAAGCTCTATCAGGGGAATGATCTGCTCGGTACGGTCGGGGCGGAGGGCACACTCCGCCTGCCTGCGAGCAGTGGCCTGTGGAGCAGCAGTGCCCTGGATGTCTCCCTCAGTGGCCTCACTCTGCGGGTGCCGGGTGCCCAGGCAGGTCAGGTGGATCTTAAGGTGGAGGCGACCACTCGTGAGCTGCATGCAAATCAGACCAACACGGCCAGTGATAATGACAGCATCCGGCTGAGTTATTTCCAGAGCACGGAAGGGGAACAGGGAAGCCAGACTCGCAACTATGGTAGCGAGCACAATATCGTGGTGGGGGATCTGGATGGCAGCGTGGTGCTGCCGGGCCAGAATTACAACATTGCCTTCATCGTTGATAGTTCCGGTAGTATCGGTGACGAGGCAATGGAGACGATCCGTACACAGCTGGAGCAGGTCTTTACCAGCCTCAAGACCAGCGCGGGCTCTGACAATGCAGGGACCGTCAATCTCTTCCTCGCGGATTTCGATACTACTATTCGCGGCAGTGTCAGTGTCAATCTGGCCGATAGCGGGGCATTGAAGACCTTGCTTGATGCCCTCAAGGGGATGTCCGCCGATGGTGGCACCAACTATGAGGCGGCGTTTAGCAAGGCGGCGGACTGGTTTGCCAGCAGCACGGCGACAAGCAATATGGATGCGAAAAACCTGGCCTATTTCATCACCGATGGCGAGCCGACCTATTACGTTCTCGCCACGACAACAAAGTTGAGTGAAATCAAGGTTTTGGATGGGTTCTATGAAAGCGATACCTATCTCAGTACTACCTCTTTGAACCTCAGCAGCTATGTGATCGGCAATACCGTGACTTATAACGGGCTTAAAGTGGTCAATGAAAAGGGAGAAGTGATCAAGTGGGCTCAAAACATCATTGGCAGTTGGTCTCCAATGAAGACGTTGGGCGTCATCGTCAAGGGCAGTAACGGCCAGAACCAGATCCAGCTGCTGGGTGGGGATGGGCTAAACAGCACCGAGGACGTTCAGGCCGACGCCTTGTTGGGTTACCAACTGTTGACAGCAAAAGGGGTGACCGTCGAGGCGATCGGATTGGGTAACAACATTTCCTATAACGATCTCAAGTCCTACGACTCTGACGGCGTCATCATGACCGGCGTCAATGCTAGCGACTTGGCCAACACCATCTTAGGTAGCTCCGTCAACAACCTGCCGGGGGCCGACCGCTTCGATGGCGGAGCTGGTGACGACATCTTGTTTGGCGACGCGGTACGCTTCACCGGCATCAGCGGTGAAGGCTACGCGGCCATCAAGCAGTATGTGGCTGGCAAGCTGAGTGCGGGATCGGTGACAGATGCCCAGGTGCATTCCTACATCACGGATCACGCCAGCGAATTCGATCAGTCCTCTAGCAACGACAAGGCTGACGTGCTAATCGGCGGTGATGGCAATGACATCCTGTTCGGCCAGGGGGGCGATGACTTCCTGTTCGGCGGGGCTGGCAACGACATCCTGTTCGGTGGCAGCGGCAACGACACCCTCTATGGCGAGAGCGGCAACGATACCCTATACGGTGGCAGCGGCAACGACACCCTGTTTGGCGGTATCGGCGACGATACCCTGAGCGGTGGTCTGGGCAATGACACCCTGGTCGGCGGGCTTGGCAATGACATCCTCAAGGGGGATAGCGGTGCCGATACCTTCATCTGGCTGAAGGGGGATACCGAAGTCGGCAAGGTGGCCAAGGATTACATCGTCGACTTCAGCAAGTCGGAAGGGGACAAGCTGGATCTCAGCGATCTGCTCGACAGCGATGTCAGCAAGAGCGAGAGCTCCCTGAAGAGCCTGCTCTCGGTGTTCCAGGACAGTGAGGGGGTGCATCTGCAGGTCAAGGAGATCGGTACTGCACCGGTAACCCAGGAGATAGTGCTGATGAACCACACCTTCGACACCCTGACGGGGGGGTCGGGGACCACGGCCAACCAGGTGATCGATTACATGTTAAATCCGAGCAATCACATGCTGGATATCGACAAGTAATCCAGCCAGATGGACACAAAGCGGCAGAGCAATCTGCCGCTTTTTTTATCTTTGCTGGGAAGCGAAATCAGTTGCCTAGGGTGGCGAACAGGCTCTGCTCCAGGGAGCCGCGGGAGACACAGACCGGCTTGATGGACGGGGCCGGTACGCGCTCACCTGAGGATTCAACGAAGAACAGCTCTGTGTTGCCCTTGACGTTGACGGTGGCCACGCTGCTGTTGCCGCTCTGGGTGATGATCAGGTTGATCTGCAGGTTCGGGTTGCCCAGTGCAACTTTGGAACCCATGGTGCCGCAGTCCAGCCACTCCAGCCCGTCGGCTGACTGGTTGACGTTGGCAGTCATCAGGCCGGAGCCACGCTGGCTGTTCTCGATGGTGAGACCGTGATCGGTGAACCACTTCTCGGCGCGAGCCCACACCAGATCCACCGGGATCGCCATCTCCTGAGTGTTGTTGGTTGCCTTGGCAATCGGCGGGTTGTAGCGATACTCCTCACCACCGTTATTGTCACCCGCACAACCAATCAGCAGCAGCGCCAATGCGCTCCCCATCATCTTTTTCATCTTGTCTCTCTCGTCCATATCATCAGGCCATTGGCCAACCGGCGCCTATTATCGCCGGAGCGACAACCTCTGTCAGCAAGCATCCTGAATCGGGTGTAATGGGGGGAATATCGGGGTGCTTTACAAAATGGGTTTGCTATCATAGATTTGCTCGAAATTCCTCCATAAGCGCCCCTGTGACCAACATGCTCACCCCGGATCTGCTGCAGCAGATCATCGACCAATTGCCAATGAGTATCTTCTGTCGGGATAAGCATGGGCGCTATCTGTTCGTCAATCGCGAGTTTGCCAGCGAGGCCCATCTGGGCTCGCCTGCCGAGGTGGTGGGCAAGAGTGATGCGCAAATGCCCTGGGGCGATGTCTTTCGCGGTGAGGATGATCAGCTGCTGGCAGGAGGTGTGCCGTTGCTGCATCAGCAACTGCATTGCAACCGGGGCGGCGATACCTGCTGGATGGAGGTGCACAAGATCCCGCTTTACACGGCGCAAGGTGAAGCATGTGCGGTGTTCGGGGTGGTCAACGAGATTGCCCAGCGCAAGAGCCTGGAACAGACCGTCAAAAAGCAGCAGTTGTTGCAGCGTTTTCTGCTCGATGCCATTCCTGACCTGATCCGCTTTGATGATCACAACGGCGTATTACTGGAGTGCAATCAGGCATTCCTCGACTTTATCGGTCAGGAGTCGGAGGAGGTGCTGGGCCAGCAGTTGCCGTTCCGGTTGGCGGCGCCACAGGGGATGGGGCACGGCGAGTGTTGTCTGCTGGATGCCAGCGGGCAGGGGCGACACATGGAGATCACCCGGGTCGATGTGCCCGATGGTGACGGCCACTCCCTCGGGATCCTGACGCTGGGGCGCGACATCACCGGTCTGCGCACCACTCAGGCGCAGTTGCAGCAGGAGCAGCACTACGACAGTCTGACCGGGCTGCTCAAACTATCCCGTTTCTTGCAGACCAGCCGTCATCTGGGGGGCCGCAGCGCCACGCTGGTGCTGGTCGATCTGCACCATTTTCGCGAAATCAACGATCGCTTCGGGATCCGGATTGCCGACCGCCTGCTCAGCCAGGTGGCCAAGCGGTTGCAGCAGTTGGTGCCGCCGCGCGCCCTGCTCTGTCGGGTCGCGGCCGATGACTTCAGCCTGCTGCTGCCCGACTTCAACGAGCCGCTGCAGGAGTGGAGCCAGCATCTGCAGCAGCAGTTGATGGAGCACTATCAGGTGGAAGATCATCGCATCCAGATCCCGGTGTTTCTGGGGCTGGCTCAGGGGCGGGCAAGCGATGCCGAGCGGTTGCTCAGCCATGCCGAGGCTGCGCTGGCGCAGGGCAAGCGGCAGCAGCAGTACTGCACCCTGTTTGATCCCGAGTTGCATGCCCGCCTCAAGCGGCGTCAGCTGATCGCCGCCCAGTTGCCGCTCGCCATCAAGTCCGCCCAGTTGGTTGCCGTCTATCAGCCGATCATCTGCACCCGCACTCACCGCCTGCACGGCGCCGAGCTGCTCTGTCGCTGGCCTCATCCCGAGCTGGGGATGATCTCCCCCGACGAGTTCATTCCGTTGGCGGAAGAGATGGGGATCATCGGCCAACTTGGCCAGCTGATGCTGGAGCAGGGGTGTGCCCAGTTGGCGCAGTGGCAAACTGTGCAGCCGGATATGGTGCTCTCCATCAACCTCTCGCCGTTGCAGTTCCGTGATCCGGCACTCTGTGAGCGGGTCTCTGCCTGCATCGTCCGCCATGGGCTCAAAGCCAGTCAGCTGGAGCTGGAGATCACAGAAGGGGTGCTGATGGAGAACGCCGACGAGATTGAGACCAACCTCGACAACCTGATCGCCGCCGGTTTTCAGCTGGCCATCGATGACTTCGGTACCGGTTACTGCTCGCTGGCCTATCTGCCGCGTTTGCAGGTAGCGACCCTCAAGCTGGATCGCAGCTTCACCCAGGGGCTCGCCAGCAATACCGCAACCACCGCCATCGTGCGTTCGGTCATCGGGTTGGGCCATGAGCTGGGGATCCGGATCACCGCCGAAGGGGTGGAGACACCCGAACAGCAGTTGTGGTTGACCGAGGCGGGGTGTGATCGGCTACAGGGCTATCTGTTCAGCCGGCCTCTGCCGCCGGCGGAGTTCGCTGCCAGCTATCTGGCGTGAGATATCGCCAGAAACAACAAGGCCACCGAAAGGTGGCCTTGTTGTTTTACGATGGAGGCAGGATCAATCCTGGAAGTAGGTGCCCCAGCCATCGTAATCCACCCCGTATTTTTCCAGGATGGGCAGCATCTTGGCGATATCGGCGACGATCGCTTCAACATTCAGTTTGCACTCGATGGTGGCATCGAAGCAGAAGATGGTGGCGCCGTCATCCAGCTCCATCTCTTCGGCATCGGTCACTTCAAAACCAGCCTTGAACAGGTCAACCGCTGCTTTTTCCAGACGGTCGAAATCCTGGCAGGCGAAGTGGTGCTCGATGTCGTAATCCACATCGGGATTGCTGCCATCGGCCAGCAGTTCGTTGACGATCTCGGTGGTCTCATCACGCCACTCTTGCATATTCAGACTCATGTTGCCTCCAGGCGGTATCATTGCGGCAAAGCATACTCGCAGAGTGGATTTGGCTCAATGCGGCGGACCCACAGAGTGTCGAATTTCCATCATATTGGCACTGCCTGTAGGGGGTGCGGTAGCCAGCAGGTGCGGTAAACGGGACCGGAACGGCGAATAAATGGTCGCCGCGTTCAGTTGTTGAGCGAACGCGCTTTTTATCGTGCCATCATGGTTGACACTCTGCGCTGGAAAGGGTTTAATGCGCGCCGTTGCCCAGATAGCTCAGTCGGTAGAGCAGGGGATTGAAAATCCCCGTGTCGGCGGTTCGATTCCGTCTCTGGGCACCATAATTCCTCCTTAGTTCAGTCGGTAGAACGGCGGACTGTTAATCCGTATGTCACTGGTTCAAGTCCAGTAGGAGGAGCCAAATTCGAAAAGCCCGCTCAATCGAGCGGGCTTTTTCATTTCTAGTTGCTGTTGCATGCTGCCAAAAAGAGCGTCGCGCCACAGGTTGCACTGAACAGCAGCATTCCGGTCTGCAGCATGCTGCCAGGGCATGGCTTCTTCTCTCTTTTTCTGGCCCTGATCCACTTCGGTTTCATCACGTTCCCTTATCCATTTTGTCGGCCTGAATGGCTGCACGCCTGTGCAGGCGAGCCATCTTTGTTGAATGGCGCCATGGCGTCAATCTCCCCCGCAAAACAATTAATTCAGCACTGTTGAACCGTGCGTTATCTGGTGATGTTTCGACCTTTAAGCCATTGTTAACATTTTGGAAAACCGGAGTGACCCCGGGGCAGGGCGGGGATATGATGGGGTCAATGATGTTCCCATCCTGACGGAGAGATCCCAGATGAACAGTCCCTTGAGCTATGTACTGGACGGCATTCAGTGCGAGCCGCACTTTTTTACCGTTCCCCTCGATCATGATGAGCCGGATGGCGACTGCATTACCCTGTTTGCCCGTACCATCTGCCGCAAAGACAAGCTCGATGATAAGTTGCCCTGGCTGCTGTTTCTGCAAGGGGGGCCTGGATTCGGGGCGCCGCGCCCGACGGCCAACAGTGGTTGGCTCAAGCGGGCGTTGCAGGAGTTCAGAGTGCTGCTGCTGGATCAGCGTGGCACCGGGATGTCGAGCCCCATCCACGGGCATAGTCTGGCTAACATGACGCCGGCCGAGCAGGCGGAGTATCTCGGCCATTTTCGCGCTGACAGCATAGTGCAAGATGCCGAGTTCATCCGGCAGGAGCTCTGCCCCAAGCATCGCTGGAGCCTGCTTGGTCAGAGCTTTGGCGGCTTTTGTTGTCTGACCTATCTCTCGCTCTTTCCCGACAGTCTGCGGGAGGTCTATATCACCGGCGGCATCGCGCCGATTGGCCGCAGTGCCGAGGAGGTTTACCGCGCTACCTATCAGCGGGTGGCCGACAAGAACCGCGGCTTCTTCGCCCGCTTCCCCCATGCGCAGGGGATTGCCAACCGGTTGGCCAACCATCTGCACCAGCACGATGTGCGGCTGCCCAACGGCCAGCGCCTGACGGTGGAGCAGTTCCAGCAGCAAGGGCTGGATCTCGGCGCTACGGGTGCTTTCGAGGAGCTCTATTACCTGCTGGAAGAGGCCTTTATCGGCGACAAGCTGAGCCCGGCCTTTCTCTATCAGGTGCAGAGCATGCAGCCATTCAATACCAACCCGCTGTTCGCCATCCTGCACGAGGCTATCTACGCCGAAGGGGAGGCGACTCGCTGGGCGGCGGCTCGGGTCAGAGGGGAGTTCCCGGCGGTGAACTGGGTGCCTGGCAAGGATTTCGCCTTCACCGGCGAGATGGTTTACCCCTGGATGTTCGAGCAGTACCGCGAGTTGCTGCCCCTGAAAGAGGCGGCCCATCTGCTGGCCAACAAGGCGGACTGGGGGGCGCTCTATGACCCGGCCCAGCTGGCGCGAAACCAGGTGCCGGTAGCCTGCGCCGTCTATGCCGAGGATATGTATGTGGAGTTTGACTACAGCCGCGAGACCCTGCGTGGCCTTGGCAGCAGCCGTGCCTGGATCACCAATGAATATGAGCACAACGGCTTGCGTGCCGATGGCGAGGCGATTCTTGATCGCCTGATCGCCCTGAATCGCGACCGTTAATTGCCGTTATCAGCGACCTGCGCGGGAGCTTGGACTCCCGTGATGGTTGTGATGGATGGTTGTTATGAAAGCGTGACACCCAGCACCTTGGCCCGCGTCAGACTGACGATGAGTGGCTGACAGGCTGATTAATTCACCCCCTTCCACAGTCTCTGCCGATCCCTCACCATATACTTGCCAAACGACTCTGTATTGAGTGGCGGTCAAACCGATTGACCAGCCCGTGCTCGTTACCATTAGAAAGTCGCTCTGATGCTCTGTATCCCGCATACCAGATATGCCATCCCTGCATGTACCGTGATCGCGGGGAGGGGATGGTCGTGCTTTTCAATCAAGATAAGGATGTATGATGAGAAAGTCTCTGTTGGCCTGCTCCTTGCTGCTGTGCCCTGCCGTGTTTGCTGCCACCCCTCATTGGGAATATAGCGGCGAGGCGGGGCCTGCTCACTGGGCCAAGCTGACCCCGGAGTTTGGTCAGTGTGCGGGCAGCAATCAGTCGCCGGTCGATCTGAACGGGTTGGTTGAGGCCAAGCTGGCACCATTGGCGCTCCACTATCAGGCGGGTGGCAAGACCGTGGTCAACAACGGTCACACCGTGCAGGTCGGTTATGCCCCGGGCAGCACCTTGCAACTCGATGGCACCACGTTTGAGCTCAAGCAATTCCACTTCCACGCCCCGAGTGAAAACCTCATCGAGGGCAAATCCTATCCGCTGGAAGGGCATCTGGTGCACGTCAGTGACAAGGGCGAGATCGCCGTGGTGGCAGTGATGTTCGAAGCTGGCAAGGCCAATCAAGCACTGGCGGCAGCCTGGAGCGCATTACCTGCCAAGGTGGGCGAGATCCAGGCCCTCAAGGCACCGCTCGCTGCAGAGCAACTGCTGCCCGAGAGCCGTGACTACTATCGTTTCAGCGGCTCTCTCACCACGCCGCCCTGTTCGGAAGGGGTGCGCTGGCTGGTGATGAAGCGGCCGGTCGAGGTCAGTCAGGCCCAGATCGACGCCTTCAAGGCGGTGATGCACCACCCCAACAACCGGCCGGTGCAACCGCTCAATGGACGCGTGGTGCTGCAATAACACAGCGTTGCAATAGCGCTGCAGATAGCAAAAACAACAAGAGGGCCGCGAGGCCCTCTTTTACATGGCGAGGTATCGGTGTGCGCTCAGAGGCTGGCTGCGATGCGGGCGCCAAGTGCCGCGTTGTTCAGTACCAGCTGGATGTTGGCCGCCAGCGAGTTGCCGCCGGTCAGTTCGCAGACGCGGGCCAGCAGGAAGGGGGTAGAGGCCTTGCCCTTGATCCCCTGCTCGTCCGCTTCATGGAGCGCCCGGGAAATGGCTGCGTCGATGTCGGCTTTAGGCATGGCGTGTGCGGTAGGGATGGGATTGGCCACCACGGCGCCGCCCGCTAGTCCCAGCTCCCACTTGAGGCGCAGCGCCTCGGCGATGGCGGCCGGGGTATCGAGCCGGTAATCGACCTTGAAGCCGCTCTCGCGGGTATAGAAGGCCGGCAGCTCGCCCGTTTGATAGCCGATCACCGGCACGCCCTGGGTCTCCAGATACTCCAGCGTCAGCCCGATATCGAGGATCGATTTAGCACCGGCACAGACTACGGCCACCGGCGTCTGCGCCAGCTCCTGCAGGTCGGCCGATATATCGAAGGTCTCCTGTGCGCCGCGATGCACTCCGCCGATCCCGCCGGTGGCAAAAACCCGGATCCCCGCCATCGCGGCGATGATCATGGTCGAGGCGACCGTGGTGGCACCCATCCCCTTGCGCGCCAGTACGAACGGAATGTCGCGGCGGCTGCACTTGGTTACGTCGTGACCAGCCCGGCCCAGCGCTTCCAGCGCACACGCATCGAGACCCACCTTGAGGCGGCCGTTGAGGATGGCGATGGTGGCCGGGATGGCGCCGTTATCGCGCACTACCTGCTCTACCTGACGGGCCGTCTCCACGTTCTGCGGATAGGGCATGCCATGGGAGATGATGGTGGATTCGAGGGCGACGACCGGTTTGCCAGCGGCCAGCGCGGCAGCAACTTCCGGTTGGATATCGAGGTAAGCGTTCAGCATGAGTACTCCTCCAGTATGCGGTCAACGGTGGTCTTGCTCAGACCGGAAAAAACGGTATCGGAACAATTGACGGTGAGGGCGGCGCAGCCCAGGGCAAAGCGGGTGGTCTGGGCAATGTCGAGCTGTTGCAGCCAGGCGTGGGCGAGGCCGGCCATAAAGGCATCCCCGCCGCCGGTCACATTGAGCACCGGACTGCCCAGCACTGGCAGGTGGCCTTGCTGCTCGCCATCGCTGTAGAAGATCCCCTGTTCACCCAGACTGAGGAACAGTCGCTTGACCCCGGCACGGTGGAACCAGGCGGCTACCATGGGCCAGGTTTCGGGCCCGGCGATGGTCATGCCGCACAGCTGCTCTGCTTCGCTGCGATTGGGTTTGAGGGTGTGGATCTTGCCGAGCCAGGGGCGGATCTTCTCCACCTTGGCTACCGAGACGGTATCGACAAAGATGGCGTGATCCCCCTGTCGCTCGAACAGCCAGTCGAGGGTGTGGATGGCCAGATTGGTGTCGAGTACCCAGAGTCTGGCACCGCCGAGAAAGCCGCCGAGCGGGGTCAGGCGGGCTGGGGTGAGCTGCTCGATGATGGCCATGTCGTTGATGGCGCAGCTCATTTCGCCGCTGCCATCATGCAGGCTGAGATAGCAGGAGGTCGCGTGGCCATCGAGCACCAGGGTCTGGCGCACATCGACACCGGCCCGCTGGCTCACCTCCAATAGATGGTGGCCATACTGGTCGTTGCCGACCGCGGTCAGCAGCCGGGTATCGCTGCCGAGCCGCGCCAGATTCTCGGCGATATTGCGGCCGACACCGCCCGCCGAGGTGCGCACCTTGCCCGGGTTGGAGTCGCCGAGCAGCAGGTTGTCGTGGCTGGTGCCGCAAATATCCATATTGGCACCGCCGATCACCACCACGTAGGGGCCCTCACGCAGTACATAACCTCTGCCTTGCACATACCCCTGCCGGATCAGGCTGGAGATGTGGCTGGCCAGCGCGGAGCGGCTGATGCCAAGGCGATCGGCCAGCTCCTGCTGGGCAATCATGGGATCTTGACGCAGCAGGGCGAGGATCTCTTGTTCACGCTCAGTCATAGACAAACATCCATTTACAAACGTTTGTCTATTATTTCCGATAAGCGTTTGCTGGCTATCGGTTTGTACAAAATCTGTCGGGTTGCGCACAAAAAATCGACATCCGTGATGGGGTGACGAGTCGTTGAGCCTGGCGAGGTACTTTTAACGGGTCGGTGGCCCTGCAACGGCTTATAATGGCCGCCGCAAGAGGAGGAGAGATGATGAAAAAGAGTGCATTCTGCTGTGTGGGGCTGGTCAATCCCAAATCCCCGGAAAATGTCGGCTCCGTGATGCGGGCTGCGGGCTGCTACGGGGTGGACGAGGTTTACTACACCGGCAACCGCTTCGAGCTGGCGCGCCGCTTTGCCACCGATACCAAGCAGATGGTGGAGAAGATCCCGCTGCTCGGGGTGGATGACCTGATGGCGTTTATCCCCAAGGGTTGTGTGCCCGTGGTGGTCGATCTGATCGACGGCGCCACGCCGCTCCCCGACTATGTCCACCCGGAGCACGCCTTTTATATCTTCGGGCCGGAGGATGGCACCCTCGATCCCGCGCTCTACGGGGCGGTGAAAGATGTGGTCTATGTGCCTACTCAGGGCTGCATGAATCTGGCCGCTTCGGTCAATGTGATCCTCTATGATCGCCTGGCGAAGAGGATGAGGGGGACGTAATTAGCTCAGGGCTATCATTCAGGTGCCGGGCTGGCGGCGGCTTTCTGTTCCAGTTCCCTGATAAACCCTTGGTAGTAGTCATAGAGCTGATAGTGCTTATAGATGTCAGCCAGAGTCCCGCTACGGATCAACTCAACCATCCCCTTATCCCAGAGATCCATCATCCGGTTGCCTTGGGGGGTGTCGGCAAAGATGGGGTAGGTCGGGATCCAGCGCAGGAAGGCTCGATGCAGGTTGGGGGGAATGTCCTCATTCGCACAGAGCACGCCGGCAGTCAGGTAATAGCGATAGCGCTCTTTGCCGAGCAGTTGCAGAGCCATCTCATCGCTATCGATTTCATGCCACTGCATGGTGACTGCAATGTATTTGTCGAATGCCCAGCCCCGCCGCCATACCACAGATTGTCCCTGCAGGCTTTTTTCTCCCTGCCACTTGGGCTGCCATTTTTTGAGCATGAACACGGTCAGGTCATCCGCTGATGCGGGATAGCGCGGTTGTCGGACACCGGTGACCTCATCGCGGTATACCCTCATCGCCATATCGCCTCCTTGTTTGGCAATCACAGCGAGAGCACGTTTATAGGGCACGATATGGGGGGTTACCTGATAACCGTGGGGTTGGTAGATGGCGCGAACCAGATCGAGATAAATGCCTTTGCCATCTTGTTGGCAAAAGCCGGGCCAGTCATCGCAATAAACCTCAATAGAATCTGCCCGGCAATTAACCACCGTGCACAAACAACAGAGTAACAGGCAGATGCGTAACATGGTCAGCGCAGGTCTCGTTGGGGCAAAGGGAAAACGGATACCCTGCTTTATACCATGGCATTGATCGTGACAGGACGTAGAAAAAATCTCGCATCTCCATTTTGCGACAGGGTCGAGGGTTATTTTCGGTCGGGTTGTTATGATGATGAAAAGATTCAATAGTGCCCCAATCAGGAGAGGAGACTGCATTATGCCATCGATCAAAACGCTGCTCTGTCCGGTCGATTTTTCCCAAATGTCCCGTGCGGTACTCGACTATGCCGTATTCATGGCGCAGAGCCATCAGGCCCAGCTCAAGCTGATCCACGTGGTCGATCAACTGCACGGTTTTGACAGCTACAAAATCCTGCATATGACGGCAGTCGAGATCACCCACGAGATGGAGCGTCAGGCCAAAGCCCAGCTCAAAGAGCTGGTGGCGACGTTGCCGATCCCTGCCACCTTTGATATTCGCTTTGGCCGCGCCGCCGACGAGATCGTGATTCAAGCCAAGGATGATGAGGTGGAGCTGATCGTGATGGGCAGTCACGGCCGCTCCGGCATCAGCCATCTGCTGGTAGGCAGTGTCGCGGAATCCGTGGTGCGTCATGCACCCTGCCCGGTACTGGTGGTGCGCCAATAACGCGCCCCGTTTAGCGTGAAAAGCGTAACAAACAAGGCCAGCGATTGCTGGCCTTGCGTTTTCTGCTGCCGTGCCCGCTAGCCGTGGGCGTAGATGATGCTGCCCCCCTTGATGGTATCTATGATGGCTCTGGCCTGCTCCTTGGGCAGGGCCGGGCAACCCCAACTGCGGCCCAGCTTGTCATATTTGCGCAGATGGGTCGGGCTGGCATAGGTGGCGCCATGCACCACGATGGCGCGTTTTCGGGCATTGCTGTTCTTGCCGGGGCTGAGCCCGTCCAGCCGCAGGGAGTAGCCATGCTTGCCCAGATAGGTTTCTGCGGTGCGATAGACACCGAGGGAGCTTTGTCGGGAGTTGAGCTGGTTGGAAAAGCGTTCTGCGGCCAGCTCACCCGAGTTGCGGCCATGGCTGACCCAGGTGTGATAGAGCAGCTTGTGGCGTTTCATGTCGATGACAAACAGCCTGCGCTGGGTAGAGGGCTTGCTGTAATCGATGATGGTGAGAATAGATTTGCGCTTGTGGCGCACGGTTTGATAACTGTTGAGTGCTTGGCGAAAGGTCTGTTTGTCCAGCTTGCCTGCCAGACCCAGCTGGCGATAGAGGCTTTGATCCCAGCTGGCATCTGCCGTGCTGCTCCAGATGAGCGATATCAACAGCAGTGGCAACAGCAACCACCCGTGTTGCCAGTCTGTGTTCCGGTCTGCTTGTCCCATCCTTGCATCTCTCCTTTGGCATTCCCTGCAACAGAGCTGATATCGCCCTCAATCTGCTCGATAGTTATATGCAAGGCGCTGAAAAGGCGCAATAAAAAAACCGGCCGCATAGCGGCCGGAAGTAATTCAAACAGTAGACATTGGTATCACAGGGTATAACTGACTTCTAAATCCTTAGAAGTTGTACTGCAGAGCCACACCAACAACGTCGTCAGTGTTCTGGCCAAGCTTGCTGGTACCGGAAACCGCGCCGTCGTCCAGCAGGTTGACCTTGTAGTCAACGTAGGCGTTGAAGTTGTCGGTGAAGTTGTACCAGGCACCGATGGATACGTATTCGGTCAGGGTGTCATCGAAGCTGACATTGGTGTCATTCTTCACGTCAGTGCGCAGGTAAGCCAGAGATGGCTTGAACTTGCCGATGGTGTACTGGGCTACAGCTTCGTAACCATCGCTCTTCTCGGCATAGCCGTTCTTGACGAAGATGTGATCTTCACCGTGAGCATAGGTAGCAGCCAGGTAGAGGTTGCCAGATGCATATTTGGCACCGAAGCCCATCAGTTTGGCATCGCTGTCAGCACCGAAAGAGGCAAATTTAACTTGGTCTGCAGTTTTGCCAGCCTGGTTGTAGGCAGCGGACAGACCCAGGCCCATATCGAAGTCATAGGCAGCAGCTACTGCAAAGCCTTCTTTGGAACCTTTTGACCAAGAGGTCAGGGAACGATCTGCATTCTGGGCAGTGTTGTTACCAGTGAACTGGGCACCCAGGGTCAGGCCGTTCTGGTTGAACATGTACTTGGCTACGCCATTGGTGCGGCCGGTACCGAATACTTCGGTGCCTTTACCCAGGCCGTCACCGCCCCACTCGGGCAGAACGTCGGTGTAGTCGTTCACGATACCAAACAGGCCATCCTGACGACCGTAGCTGAATGCGCCGAAACGGTCGTGCTTGATGCCAGCGTAGGCATAACGCAGTTCATCATTGTCGGAACCGGAAGTCGGCAGGTTGTACTCGGCAAAACCGAATGCCTTCATCTCGGGAGCAATCTTGGTCTCGCCGCGCATGTTTACACGGAAATAGCTCTGATCGCCTTCGGCTGCGTTGTTGTCAGTGCCGTAGTAAGCGCCCTGAGCACGGCCACCGATCTCCAGCTTGGTATCGTTCTGGTTGTAAACGGTAGCAGCATGGGCGCCGCTGGCCAGCAGCAGGCTGGAGATGGCGATAGTCAGTGCAGACTTTTTCATATGCTTTATTCCTCTGATGTAAACACTTGGACCTGTACCGGTCCTTGTTGATTCGTGATCGGATTAGAGCCGATGGGGACAAGGTAGAGCCGTTTACCTTGACTGGAGCTGAATCAGCGGAGGGTTACTTGTTGATGACTTTATTGTCATTATTGGTGTGTGTGGGGGGGGGTATTTTTGTTGTTCAGAATCAAGAGATTAGTTTTTAACTGCAGACAGAAAAACGGCAGTGTTTGTATAAAACACTGCCGTTTTGAACATGATCAGAGCGGTTTTTGCCACAGGGTCAGCAGCAGATCCTGTTCCAGCTCATCTGGGCCCTGTTGAGCGAAAGCGTGACGCTGTTCACCGGTAGCGCGCCAGCCGAGGCGGCTGGTCTCCAGAATAAAGCTGCGCATGGCGTGATCCATGCTGAGGCTGAACTGACAGCGTTGTTGAGCCACCTGATTGAGGCCACCGAGGGTCGGCCAGCTGAGGGGGTGTTCCATACTCACCGGGTTGAGGCTGACCCGCAGTTGCCACTGATGGCGGGGGCCAGGCTGCAGATAGAGCAGATAGCCACCGGGGGCCAGCCACTCCGCCAGCAATTCGCTTCTTACCTTGAGATCGTTGACCAGCAGCACCTGAGCCGAGCCCGGCTGCAGCGGCGCGCGGGCGGGATCGGCAATGACAAACTGGCCGTCCGGTTGCGCTTTTTTGGCGGCAAAGATGGTGTTCTTGGCGATATCAACACCAGCAAACTGCCAGCCGGGCAGACGCTCTGCCAGCGCACGGCAGTAGTAGCCTTCACCGCACCCAAGATGGATCAGCTCTTGCGGGGCCAGCGGAGAGAGCAGGGCGGTCATGGCCTCGACCAGCGGCAGTTGGTGGCCAGCTTCCAGAAAGTGGTGCTTGGCGCGCATCAGGGCGCGGCTGTCGCTGTCTTTGGGATTCTTCTTGCCGGGGATGAGATCCAGATAACCTTCCGGTGCCGGATCGAAGTGATGCTTGTTGTCGCAATAGCGGCCTTGGGAAGCTTCATGAAGATGGAGCGGGCTGCGGCAACGGGGACATTGAAGGTGCATAGAAACTCTCTTGGCGAACGCCGAAACAGGAAGGGCGTTCGGGATTATAGGGGAGAGGATCAAAAAAGGCTGCCGTAGCAGCCTTTTTTATCCCAAGGCCTCTGTCAGGCCCGTGGACGGGTCATCAGCGAGTGCCAAATACCACAATGGTCTTGCCGTGAGCAGAGATGAGCTCCTGCTCTTCCAGCATCTTGAGGATGCGGCCCACGGTTTCACGGGAGCAGCCGACGATCTGGCCGATCTCCTGGCGGGTGATCTTGATCTGCATGCCATCCGGGTGGGTCATGGCATCCGGCTGTTTGGCCAGGTTGAGCAGGGTCTGGGCGATCCGGCCGGTCACATCCAGGAAGGCGAGGTTACCCACTTTCTGGCTGGTGTGCTGCAGGCGCTTGGCCATCTGGCCAGAGAGGCGCAGCAGAATGTCCGGGTTGACCTGGATCAGCTGGCGGAACTTCTTGTAGGAGATCTCTGCGACTTCGCAGGATCCTTTGGCGCGAACCCAGGCGGAGCGCTCGGGATTCTCGTTCTCTTCGAACATCCCCATCTCGCCCAGGAAGTCGCCCTGGTTGAGATAGGAGAGGATCATCTCTTTGCCCTCATCGTCCTTGATCAAGACGGCCACCGTGCCCTTGACGATGTAGTAGAGGGTCTCCGCTTTTTCACCCGCATGGATCAGGGTGCTCTTGGCGGGATACTTATGAATGTGGCAGTGCGACAAGAACCATTCCAGGGTGGGATCGCTTTGCGGTTTGCCAATGACCATGAGAATTCCTCTGTAGTGTCTTTTTATGGACTTGTGCGTCCGGGCAAGTTGCCAATCTTGCCATTCCTTGTATTGGTCGCAGTAGGATAAGAGCCTTTGCCTGTGCTGACAAGGCTTTGCGGGCTTTTGAAAGAGCCCTTTGAGTAATGCCTGCTGCGCCGCTGCGGCCATTCTAGGGAAGATAGCGCTCGGAGATGTTGATTTTGATCTATTTCCATCCCGACAGTCGCCTCCCCGCCGGGTCTGCGCATCGAGATATGCCGCTAGTCCGATGGCTGGGGTATGCTAGGCAGATCATACTATGGCGACAACAACTGAGGACGCGTGAGATGAAAGCCAGGGTCAGCTGGGTGGAAGGAATGAAGTTTGTGGGTGAGAGTGAATCCGGTCACAAGGTGATTCTGGATGGCGCCAACCCCGGTGAGGGCGCCAGCCCGATGGAGATGATCCTGCTGGCAGTCGGCGGCTGCAGCTCTATCGATGTGGTCTCTATCCTCGAGAAAGCGCGCCAGTCGGTGACTGCATGTCATGTCGATGTCAGTGGCGAGCGGGTTGATAGTGTGCCACGGGTCTTCGAGAGGATTAATCTGCACTTCGTGGTGACAGGCAAGGGATTGGCAGAGAAGCAGGTAGCCAGAGCGGTGGATCTGTCGATGGAAAAATATTGTTCTGTTTCCCTGATGTTGGAAAAAGCGGTACAAATTACCCATAGTTATCAAATTGTTGAAGCTTGATAACTGACGATTGTTTCGTTGAATCCCTGCCATAAGGCCATCACCTCAGGCCACGGCACAAGGTCATTACATAAGGCCACCACATAAGGAAAGTGCAATGAAAAAATTGATCGCTCTGCTTCCCCTGCTGGGTCTGGCTGCTTGCAGCAGTCCACAGCCTACCCAGTATCAATACAGCCAGTACCAGTGTGGCGAAGAGATGCTGGCCATCACCTATGATGCCCAGGCTGACATGGTGCAGTTCCCCTATGCCGGGGTTTACCACAAGCTGGGCCGCGTCGAGGCTGAGTCCGGTGCCAAATATTCAGACGGTGTGACCACCTTCTGGAATCAGGACAAGCAAGGACTGCTCACCCAGAAAGGGGTGACCCTGCTGACCTGCACCCTCAAATAAGTGGCTGCACAGGTCTGAAGGTGTGCGGCTGTGTCCCCCCAATCTGGCCAGCGCCAGCTTGGGTCAAGAGGTTGAGATCACAAAAAAACGGCTTGCCGTGAGGCAAGCCGTTTTTCTATCTATCCATTATCGCTAAACAAGCGTTAGTTGGTCGGGACGCTATGAAGCAGTTCGGCCGCGAGCTGCTGGCTGAGCGCCTGGCGCTGGCTGTCGGCAATGCTCACATCGCTGGTCAGCTGGATGATGCTGCTCCAGACCGCTTTCTGGGTTTTGCGATCGAGCAGCACGATGGCCAGCGAACCTTTGCGCTCGTTGGCCGAGGCATAGACCCCCGGCGTCATGCCGAGGCGCGCGAAAATCTCGCCGTCGCTGATATCCTTGCCGCCTGCGACGCCGATGGCGACCCACAGATCCGCCTCGTCGAGCGGTGCGCTTTGCCACCCCTTGCCATTGAGCTCCCGGCTCACCGCCTGCTGCATCGGCTCCAGCCATCCTTCCGCCAGCTCACCGGCGAATTGATACTGCTCGGCCAGGGCGTAGCGCGGGGTCGCGCCATAGGTCCAAGTGCCAAGCGGGCGAACCAGCATGGTGCCGGATTCGAGCGTGGGGGCCGCCGGCCCGCTGCTGCAACCGCCCAGCAGGGCGAGCAGAGCCACAGAGAGATAAGCAAGCCGCATCGTGAACTCCTTTGAATCAGGTTATTTTGCCGGTTTCGAGCAACTGCTGGATGAGCGGGCGCAGGATCAGCTCCATCGCAAAACCCATTTTGCCGCCCGGCACTACTATGGTGTTCATCCGCGACATGAATGAGCCATCGATCATCGACAGCAGGTAGGGGAAGTCCACCTGCTTGATACCGCGAAACCGGATCACCAGCATACTCTCGTCCAGACTCGGGATCACCTTGGCACTGAAGGGGTTGGAGGTGTCCACCGTCGGCACCCGCTGGAAGTTGATATGGGTGCGCGAGAACTGCGGGGTGATGAAGTTGATGTAGTCATCCATGGAGCGAACGATGGAGTCGGTCACCGCTTCGCGTGAATGCCCTCGCTCCGAGGTATCGCGGATCAGCTTCTGGATCCACTCCAGGTTGACGATGGGCACTACGCCTATCAGAAAATCCACGTGGCGTGCCACATTGTGATCCTCGGTGACCACGCCGCCGTGCAGCCCTTCATAAAACAGCAGATCGGTATTGTTGGGCAGATGCTGCCAGGGGGTGAAGGTGCCGGGCATCTGGTTGAAGGGCACCGCCTCGTCAAAGCTGTGCAGGTAACGGCGATACTGGCCATTGCCATCCTGGCCATAGCCCTGGAAAAAGCTCTCCAGCAGGCCGAAGTCATTGGCCTCCGGGCCAAAATAGCTGATGTGGCGCCCCTGTTCGCGCGCCTTGCGGATCGCTACATCCATTTCCGGTCGGGTGTAGCGGTGAAAACTGTCGCCTTCCACCACCGCCGCGGTATATCCCAGTTGATGGAACATGGAGCGAAAGGCGTTGGTGGAGGTGGAGGTGCCGGCACCGGACGAACCGGTAACGGCAATAATGGGGTGCTTGGCCGACATGGGATTCTCTCTTCCTTGGGAGTTCCGTTATAAGGTCAGAATTTCGGTTTGGTCAAGACGGTTCGACGAAGCGATCTTTCATCACGATATTCACCGATTCGTGCAGCTCGCTATAGACGATGACTGCCTTGCCTTGCTGTAATTGCGTTTTTACTGCGTCTACTTTGACGCCGAGCGGCACATCCTGCTCCCCGTACTCGGTTCCTTCCTGTAACACAAAGTGTTCGATCAGGTTGGTCAGGGTGTCGCTGTCCAGTTCTTGCCAGGGAATGATCATGATTGAAGTTGTCTTAGCTGCAATGTCGCTATTGTCTATCTGTGACCATCAAGCGCAAGGTATTTGTATGATTCCGGGGACGGCCTGAGATGTTTTCTGTCGGTTCTCGTCCGCACGCTGCCGATTTTGACGACCATCTCTGGAGCATTCGCCGGCAGGCATTGAGTCAGGGGATCCGCTGGTTCTGGGTGGCCAATCTGCTTGGCTGCCTGCTGCTGCTGGTCCGTTTTTACGTTTACCAGCATGCCGAGCTGATCATGGATAACCGGTTGCCCTGGCGTTACGAGTGGCAACTGTGGGCCATGATGGCTGGCAATATTCTCTACCCACTGTTGCGCTGGTGGTTACTGTGCAAGCCCGGTCGAGAGTGGTTGCGCGTACTGCAGGGCTATGCGCTGTTTTGGGGCTCCTGTTGGGCGCTGGTGGGTTATGCCACCGCCGTCACCGAGATGAAGGGCGGCTTCAGTCTCGCCTTCATGTCCCTCAGCCTGCTGCTGATGACCTCCCTGATCGCCCTCTATTGCGAAAAGAGCCTCTGTTACTGCTTTATGGCGCCCCCCTGGCTCTATCTGCTGAGCGCCCCTCTGACGGTAGAGGTTCCCTTTATGCTCATGCATTTATTGCTGGTGATCGGGTTGGCACTGTTGCTGGAGACGGGACGGCGCATGCTCTATGGGTGGTTTGTGCTGGCGGTGGCCAGAGAGTACGAAAATCTGGCGCTGGCGTGCCGGCTGGATGGTCAGGCCAAGCAGGATCCGCTGACCGGGTTGGCCAATCGCCGCTACTTCAATCAGGTGGGGGAGCTGGCGATCAAACAGGCGATGCTGCAGGATCACTCCTTTGCGGTGATCCTGCTCGATGTGGATTTTTTCAAGAAGCTGAACGATTGCTATGGCCATCAACGGGGCGACGAGGTGCTGGTGAGCGTTGCCGGATGCTTGCGTGAGGTGGTGCGTAATCAGGGTGATCTGGTGGCCCGTTACGGCGGTGAGGAGTTTGTGCTGTTATTGCCCAAGGCTACGCTGGCTATCGCCGAGACGGTGGCCCAGCGTGTGGCGGCGGCATTGGCGCGTCAGGCGTTGCCCCACGCCGAGTCCAGCGTGGCAGCCCATGTCACCGTGAGTCAGGGGATCGCCTTGTGGAAAAGCGGTGAATCTCTCGACCGGGTCATCGCCCGTGCCGATGAGGCGCTCTATCGGGCTAAGGCCGAAGGGCGCAACTGCTATCGTATTGCCCCTGCAGACACTCATCCAGCCAGCGACTGATCCGTTCGTCCAGCCAGAACCTTGGCCGCCAGGGTGTGCCGTGCAAAAAGCCGACATGGCCGCCGCGCTGGCTCAGCTCATAGCGTACCTTGGGCGAGAGCTGCTCCGGCCGGGGGATGACGGCGTGTGACATAAAGGGATCGTCGGCGGCGTGAATGACCAGGGTCGGGATCGGGATCTGGCGCAGCAGCGGCAGACCGGAGCAGCTCTGGTAGTAGTGGCTGGCGCTGTGAAAGCCGTGCAAGGGTGCGGTGACTTGCTCGTCAAAATCACGCAGGGTGGCAATCTGCTCCACTTGTCTGGGTTGCCAGCGTTCACTCGCTTGCTGCTGGTGGCTGATCTTGCTGAGCAGGTTGCGGCGCATGGTGCGCAGCAGATAGTTCTGATAGACCTTCGAGAAACCCTGATTGACCCGCTCGGCGCAGCTCGCCAGTTGCAGCGGAGCAGAGACCACCACCGCAGCTTTCAGTGCCGCAGGACAGGCGCGGGCCAGCAGATTGACCAGCATATTGCCGCCGAGCGAAAAGCCGATGGCGATCAGTGGCTTGCCCGGGAAGCGCAGGCTCAGCGCGGCAATCACCTCCTGCGCATCACCGATGGCGCCGGAGTGATAGGCCTGCAGATGGCGATTGGGCTCGCCGCTGCAACCGCGAAAGTGCATCAGCACCGCCTCCCGGCCCTCTCGTTGCAGATGGGCGAACAATCCCTTGGCATAGTGGGAGTGAATGCTCCCCTCCAGCCCGTGAAACACCACTATCAGTGGCCGCTCGTCAAGGCTCACTTCCCCGCTCCAGGCGAGATCGACAAAGTCCCCATCCTGCAGTTCAAACCGCTCCGCCACAAAGCGGGCAGGGGTGCGGCGCAGCCATTTGGGCAATATGGTCTGCAGATGAGGATTGCGGGCCCACCAGGGGGCGTGGAAGTGGCTCTCGGTCAGCATGGGGTCAGTCGGTCTGGGTCGAAGATAAGGAGGGCGGGATGTGTGCACCTCCCGCCAGTCATTGGCTTATTGTTGCAAATGATCGTGATGCTCGGCACCGCGCAGCATGGCCTGGATCAGCTCGTTGGCCTCGAACTTGGTCAGCGCCTCGTGGGCACCCACCTGATGGGCCCGCTCCACGCTGATCTCGCTGGAGAGCGAAGTGTGCAGGATGATATAGGCCCCTGCCAGCTTGCTGTCGCTCTGCACCTCGAAGGCCAGCTCGTAGCCATCAAGCCCCGGCATCTCGATATCGCTCACCAGAATGTCGATGGGGGTCTTCTGGCTCGCCCGCTCCTGCATCAGGGTCAATGCATCCTTGCCGTTGGAGCGGACTTCATAGGGGATATTGATGTAGTCCAGCGCCGCCATCAGCTGACGGCGGGCGACCGAAGAGTCATCGACCAGCAGGATCCGCATCGGCTTGATCCGTTCGCGCTGCACATCGGTCAGTACCGGATAGAGGTGGCTCGGGTCATCCGGATAGACCCGGGAGAGGATCAGCTCCACATCCAGCAACTGGATCAACTGGTCATTGACCCGGGTCACACCGGTGACGAACACATTTTGGCCGAGGGCGGCGGGCGGTGACTCGATATCGCGCCAGTTGCACTCGGTGATCTTGTCGATGCCCCGCACCAGAAAGCCCACCAACGTGCGGCGGCAGTCGGTGATGATGATGAAGCAGTGGGGCATCTCCTCCTTGCTGATCGGGCGATAACCCACCGCCATCGCCATGTCGATCACTGGAATGGTGGAGCCACGCATATTGGCGGCCCCCAGCACGGTCGGATGCGAGTGGGGCATTGCGGTCAGCTGGGTGTAGGGCACTATCTCCTTCACCTTGAGGGTACCGATGGCAAAGGATTGTTTGGCTGAAAGGTGAAACAGCAACATGCCCTGGGATTGATTGGCTTTGCTCGTCATGGCAGATGTCCTGTTGGTCGAAACGTTGGCAGTCACTTCAGGCCTCTAGCATAAAGGATTACGGGGGGAATGGCCCTCCCTTGTTAGCGACCATCTGGCAAAAAACTGGACTCGTTTCACCGACTTTCTTGGCGTTATCACGCTGACAATCGGCTACTGGCCATCATCCCCGCTAACGCCCCACTGCTGACAGGCAGCTTGCAGCGCGGCCTCATTGGCATAGCCCAGCTTGCTGGCCACCTGGGCTGGCTTGCTGCCGCCCTTCAGCAGTCTGAGCGCCTGCAGCAGTTGCCACTGCTGTTGCAGAGCAAGGCCTTCTACAGGCGCATCGGCCTGTTGTGCCCACTGTTGCAGAGACTCTGGCTGGCCACTGGCCAGGGCTTGCCAGCGAGTTTGCAGATCATGGTATCCCTGCTGGCTGATGGCGCACTGTTGCAACTCATCCAGGATCACCTGCAGTCGCTGACCATAGGCCCCTTGCCACTCTTTTGGTCGCTGCCACCGGGCCTGCGAATCGAGCAGGGCATCGAGCAGCGGCGTGGCCTGTAGCCAGCCGGCCTGCTGCGGTTGATCAAGGCGCAGGGAGACATTCAGCTGATCGTAATCGCAACCGCTGAGCGGGCTGAAAGCGGCGAGGGCATCGGCGCAGAGCCAGAAGCTGCTGCCTGCGGGCAATAACAGCTCATGCTGGCCCAGTCTTAGCAGCGCGGCGCCCCGGGTGATCCGCAACAGCTGCCCGACCGGGGTCCGTTTGCGGTTGCCGGCGTGCAGGCCCTGGCAGGAAAAATGGTGATACTCGATGGCGTGATGCATGTAAAAACCCTGATATGATGCTGCCTGGAGGTAACAAATATGGAAACCAGACGTAAAAAACGCTTCATTGCCGGTGCAGTCTGCCCGGCGTGCGGCAAGTTGGACAACATGATGCTGTATCTGGAGCATGGAGTCGAGAAGGTGACCTGCGTCGCCTGTGGCGACACCCAGGTACAAACGCCGGCCGAAGTCGACAAGCAGACGCGCGAGGCGGAAGAGGTGATCGGGGTGTTTCGTCCCTGATGAGTCAATGGTTGGTGCGATGCGGGTCTCCCCGCTGACGCTGTTGCCGTTTTTTTCGTCACCCGGTGGCGCGGCACGGCATATGCGCGGCCCGCTTTTTAGGGTATTCTGAGCCCGTTTTTTTCTATCCGCAGGATCCTGACATGAAAGTAGCTCCTCTGAGCGTGGTTACGCTGGAATACACAGTCACCGACGAGCACGGTGAAGTCATCGACAGCACTGTCGGCAAAGAGCCGCTGGTCTATCTGCACGGCACCCGTTACCTGGTCTCTGGCCTGGAAGCCGAGCTGGAAGGTCGCGCGGTAGGTGAAGCCTTCGAAGTGACTCTGGCACCGAGCCAGGCCTACGGCGAATATGACGAGACGCTGGTACAAGAAGTACCGGGCGAGCTGTTCGACGGCATGGAAGTCTCCGAAGGGGATACTTTTGTGGCTGAGACCGACGATGGCCACCGTCCGGTGACCGTGGTTGAAGTGTCCGAAGAGTTCGTCAAGGTGGATGGCAACCATCCGCTGGCTGGTGTGACCCTGGGCTTCAAGGTCGAGATCAAGGACGTGCGCGCTGCCACTGCCGAAGAGCTGGCCCACGGCCACGTTCACGGTGCCGGTGGTTGCGGTCACGATCACGGTCATGACCACGATCACGGCGGCTGCTGTGGCGGTCATGGTCACGACCATGATGACGATCACGACCAGGGCGGTTGCTGTGGTGGTGCTGGCCACGGTCACGATCATGGCCACGACCACGGTGACGACCATGCTGATGGTCAGGGTAAAGGCGGCTGCTGCGGTGGCGGCGGTTGTGGTGGCAAAGGCCATCACCACTGATCACTGCCATGCCGATGATAAAAAATCTGCCATAGGAGTCATACCGAGCAATTAATGCTCATTAATTGCTCCTCCTTGGATGATGAAATCCGAAGCCGGTTGTTCTGGCTTCGGATTTTTTATGTCTGTCAAATAGGCTCGCGGCTTTTCCCAAGCTAACAGGGCAGCTGCTCAACATTATTCCCTCTCGGTTCCGCGATGTGTTTTTGGCTCTATGTGCAAACGTCATCTGTAAACGGGTTACCAAATCGGTGTCATCATCAGCACAATATGACCATGTTACTTCACGCCCCAACAGTTATGACGAGCCAGCGCCAGCCTCTATTTGGTCGCTTTGTGCCCTATAAAAAAATAGCCAGTCAGACTTAACTGACTGGCTATTGCCTAGTGATTCACTGATTGGCGCTAAGCCTTACAGCTGCTCGATACCGACGATATGCCAGGGGGCATTGTTCTTGGCCAGATCGCGCTCGAGGTGCCACACCTCTTTGATGTCTTCCTCAACCTGCTCCTGACGGTCCATATAGCGGCCGCTGAAGCGTACGCTCACCTGAGCCCAGTCGCTGCCGTAGTCGGCGCGTACCAGCTGGGTGTCGACGTACATCACTTCGGTGTGCTGGTCGCCAGTCAGTTCGGCGCGCTCGGCTTTGAGCTGTTCGAACAGCTCCGGGCTGACGTATTCGCGCACTTTTTCCAGATCGTTCTTGTTCCACGCTTCTTGCAGGGTGCGATAGTGATCGCGGGCTCCGGCCAGGAAGCTGTTCATGTCAAAGCCCGGCGGCAGGCGGAACGGCACGTCGCTGTCGGCAAAGCCGGTGGCTTGCGGTGCGCTGTTGCTCTGCTCGAACTGCTGCGGGGCAGCGGATTGCGGTGGCTGATAGCCCGCATAGGCCGCCTGTTGTGGCTGTGGCGTCGCGACCTTGCCCCGGCGCATGGCACGGAACAGGAAGACGGCACCCAGTGCCAGCAGGGCGATCAGCAGGAAGTCCATTCCTTGCAGACCTTCAAAGGCACCGCTGCCCAGCAGGTAGGCAAACAGGCCACCGGCCAGCAGGCCGCCCAACAGGCCACCCATCATGCCGCTCTTTTTCGGCGCAGTCTGGGCACCCAGTGCCGGGTTCTTGGTGTCGACCGGTTTGGCCGCAGGCTGGGCCGGCGCAGTTTTGTAACTTTTACCAAAGGATTTGCCGCCGCCAAATTTCTTGGCTTCGGCGTGAGGTGCCCCCAGGCCAATGGCCAGGATCACGGCAAACAGGGTCAGCATCTTTTTCATTTTGACTCTTTTCACTCTCGTCTGTGGGTGGGGCATGCTCCGCTTTGGCAAGCTCAGCAAGGCGCATGGCAGGCTGCCTGTCCCTAAATGTGTCGCAGCTTGTATTCATCAATATCACTGTTGGCATGAATTATTCATGAACGAGTTGTCTGGTCATCAGGCGTCAAGAGCAGGAGTACACAGCATGAAAAGCAGGCGATTGAGTCGCAAGGAGCGCAAAATGCGTAGCAAAATCAAAAGCAACAAGAGTGAGCCGACCCTGGTCTGGCCCTTTATGATGGTATGAGCCGCCAGATAGGGCTCGCCGTAGTTGGCTTTCTTTTGTAAAATTCCCGTCCCCTTCCCGCTGCGGTTTTTATGTGTATGGCAGAGCAAGTGACGGCGAAAAAAGACGCCAAGACACAACAGCTGAAAGTTCCTCCCCACTCTTTTGAGGCCGAACAGTCCGTACTGGGCGGCCTGATGCTGGATAACGATGCCTGGGATCGGGTTGCCGAGCGGGTGATCGATCAGGATTTCTACAGCCGCCCGCACCGGCTGATCTTCCAGGCCATGACCCGCCTCTCCAACGCGGGCAACCCCATCGACCTCATCACCCTGCAGGAGGAGCTGGAACGCTCCGAGCAGTTGGAGGAGTCCGGTGGCTTCGCCTATCTGGTGGAGATCGCCAAGAACACCCCGAGTGCTGCCAACATCAACGCCTACGCCGAGATCGTGCGTGAGCGGGCGGTGGTACGGGAAATGATCTCGGTCGCCAACGAGATAGTCGAAGCGGGCTACGAGCCACAGGGCCGTACCTCCGGCGATCTGCTCGATCTGGCCGAGAGCAAGGTATTCAAGATTGCCGAGCAGCGCAGCAGCGCCAATGAGGGGCCCCAGCCCCTCAAGCTGATCCTCGAGCAGACCGTCGACAAGATTGAAGAGCTGTTCAAGACCCCGCACAACGGGGTGACCGGGGTGTCGAGCGGTTATGGCGATCTCGACAAGATGACCGCCGGTTTGCAGCGTTCGGACTTGATCATCGTGGCGGCCCGTCCCTCCATGGGCAAGACCACCTTTGCCATGAACCTCTGTGAACATGCCGCTCTGACCGCCGACAAGCCGGTGCTTATCTTCTCGCTGGAGATGCCCTCCGAGCAGATCATCATGCGTATGCTCGCCTCGGTCGGTCGTATCGACCAGACCAAGGTGCGTACCGGTCAGCTCGACGACGAGGATTGGGCCCGTCTCTCCTCCACCATGGGATTGCTGCTCGAGAAGGGCAAGATGTACATCGATGACGCCTCCGGCCTCACCCCGACCGACGTGCGTTCTCGCGCCCGCCGCATCGCCCGTGAGCACGGTGGCCTCTCGATGATCATGATCGACTACCTGCAGTTGATGCGGGTGCCAGCACTCTCTGACAACCGTACCCTGGAGATCGGTGAAATTTCCCGCTCCCTCAAGGCGCTGGCGAAAGAGCTGCAGTGCCCGGTGGTGGCGCTCTCCCAGTTGAACCGAAGCCTGGAACAGCGGGCCGACAAGCGTCCGGTCAACTCGGATCTTCGTGAATCGGGCTCCATCGAACAGGACGCGGACTTGATCATGTTTATCTATCGTGATGAGGTTTATCACGATGACAGCCCGGACAAGGGGATTGCCGAGATCATCATCGGCAAACAGCGTAACGGGCCGATAGGAAGAGTGCGCCTCACTTTCCAGGGTCAGTTCTCCCGGTTCGACAACTATGCCGGTCCGGCGTTTGATGACGACTATTGATGTAAACCCAGGGTGATGGGGGATTAGCCATCACCACAACTGCCCTGACCGATAGCCCAAGCAGACAGCGGCCAACCGTCAGGGCCTGTTTTCCCGGTTCGACAATTATGCCGGTCCGGCCTTCGACGACGATAAGTGAGTGGCGGTCTTCGGCCCGATGAGGGGGAGACCATTTGTGCCCTCGTAAGGGAAAACCATGAAAGCGGCTACTGCCCAAATCAACACTGCGGCCTTGCGCCACAACCTCGCCGTGGTCAAGCGCCACGCACCCGCTTGCAAGATCATCGCTGTGGTCAAGGCAAACGCCTATGGCCACGGACTGCTGCCGGTCGCCCGCACCCTGGTGGATGCGGATGCCTATGCGGTGGCCCGCATCGAAGAGGCGCTGATGCTGCGCTCCTGCGCCGTGGTCAAGCCCATCGTGCTGCTGGAGGGATTCTTCTCCGCCGACGATCTGCCGGTGCTGGCGGCCAACAACCTGCAGACGGCGGTTCACACCTGGGAGCAGCTCGAAGCGCTGGAGCAGGTCGAGCTGCCAGCCCCCGTGGTGGCCTGGCTCAAGCTCGACACCGGCATGCACCGCCTCGGGGTACGTGCCGACGAGATGCCCGCCTTTATCGAGCGACTCGGCAAGTGCAAGAACGTGGTGCAGCCGTTCAACATCATGACCCACTTCAGCCGCTCCGATGAGCTGGAGCAGCCCACCACCCGCGAGCAGATCGATCTCTTCAGCCGTCTCACGGCACCGCTGGCAGGCGAGCGGGCCATGGCCAACTCGGCGGGTATTCTGGCCTGGCCGGACTCCCACTGCGACTGGGTGCGCCCCGGTGTCATTCTCTATGGTGTGTCGCCGTTCCCCAACACGGTGGCGGCCGATTACGACCTGCAGCCGGTGATGACCCTCAAGACCCAGCTGATTGCGGTGCGAGATCACAAGGCGGGCGAGCCGGTGGGCTACGGCGCCAACTGGGTGTCTGATCGTGATACCCGGCTCGGGGTGATCGCCATCGGTTACGGTGACGGCTATCCGCGCATGGCGCCCAACGGCACCTCCGTGCTGATCAATGGCCGCATCGTGCCGCTGGTGGGGCGTGTCTCCATGGATATGAGCACCGTCGATCTGGGGCCGGGCGCCACCGACAAGCCCGGCGACGAGGCGGTGTTGTGGGGCGAGGGGCTGCCGGTGGAGCGGGTGGCCGACGAGATTGGCACCATCCCCTACGAGCTCATCACCAAGCTCACCTCCCGCGTCTTTATGGAATACGTCTGATGTGGCAGCAGTGCCTGTTGACCTTAAAGCCCCGTTCGCGGGGCTTTCATCTGGTGACGGACGAGCTGGTGGCCAAGCTGCCGATGCTGGCGGATTACCGAGTCGGCATGGCGCACTTGCTGCTGCAACATACCTCCGCCTCGCTCACCCTCAACGAGAACTGCGACCCCAGCGTGCGCAGCGATATGGAGGCCCATCTGCACCGGCTGGCGCCGGAAGATGCTCCCTACTATCGCCACACCTATGAGGGGGTGGATGACATGCCCGCCCACATTAAATCCTCCCTGCTCGGGGTGAGCCTGCTACTACCAGTTCGCGATGGTCAGCTGGCGCTCGGCACTTGGCAGGGGATCTGGCTTGGCGAGCATCGCGTCGATGGCGGCGCCCGCAAGGTGCTGGTGACCCTGCAGGGTGAGTAATCAGGCTGCAACCAGCTGAAAAACTGGATAAAAAAGAGGGATGGCGCCGAGCCATCCCTCTTTCGTTTCTACGGTGTTGTGAGTGACCCGTTTGCCGGTGGCGCTCAGCGCACCTTGAACGGCGTCAGCTCGGCCAGCGGGCTTGCGTCCATAAAGGCTTGCGGCTCCTGACCGTGTTTGAAGATCTTGAAGTCCTGATCGCGGGCGCTCCAGTACTCAACGGTATCGCCGCTGATCTGCAGCAGGCTCGCTTCGCGCAGGGCCACCACGTATTCGCTCTGGTTGATGGCGCAGAATTCGGCCAGACGCTCATCGCGGGTCTCGCCCATGTGGCCGCTGATGCTGGCGTCCAGATAGTGGGGGTTGATCTGCAGCGGGAACAGCCCCAGCGCTGGCAGTACGGCGGCGTTGCAGACCGGCATGTCGTTGGTGGTGCGGATGCTCGGGGTCGCCACGTTGCAACCGGCGCTCCAGCCCACATAGGGGACGCCCCGTTCGCGTACGGCACGCTGGATCGGTACGATCAGGCCATTTTCATGCAGCAACTGATTCAGGCGCCAGGTGTTGCCACCGCTGATAAAGATGGCGTCGGCCTGATTGATGGCATCGACCGGATCATCGAAGTGGTGAATGCTGATGGTCTCGATCCCGAGGCTCTCGGTGAGATCGTTGGCGCGGGCATCCCAGTCGCTGCGGATCACCGCATAGGGGATGAGCAGAATGCGCTTGACCGGTTTGCGAGCCAGCAGGCTCTGCACCCGGTCACGGGCCCAGCCGAGCAGACCCGGAAATTCGTTGGCTTTACCATTGCTAAGCAGAAGCAGTTCCATCAATACGTCCTCAAAATTGAAAGCGGAGGAGGAAGGGCCACCGGATCCGCGCTGCGGCCGGATGGCAAGAGGAGGCATGCTACCACCATTGGCGCGGCGGTTCTGTGATCGGGGGGTCCATTCAACGGCTATGGATGGATAACTCAATGCCAAACGGTGGATTAATGAGCCGTGGTCAACTCGCCAGCCAGCACCAATAAAAGACCCCGCCGCAGCGGGGTCATGTCAGGGGTAAAGCAACTCGCCCATCAGGAGGCGGTCGCTTCGACCACCTTGTAGGAGGGCTGCTGGCGCAGCTTCCACAGTTCGCTCCATTTGCGCAGGGCGGAGAGCAGGATCAGCATCCCCAGCACTAGCATGATGAGGGAGATGATGCCGTTCATCGGGTTGTAACCCTTGGCCGCGGCGTTAAAGTAGACGTTGCTCATCATCCAGTAACCGGCGTAGTTGACGGTGACGAACAGGTAGGCCAGCGGAATGAGGCAGGTCAGCATGTAACGACGCTTGCTGGCCAGTCGCAAGATGATGGTGGCACCGATGATGAGGCCCACCGAGGCCATCAGCTGGTTCGAGACCCCGAACAGCGCCCACACCGAGCCGATATCGCCGGACATCAGCAGATAACCCCACATCACGCAGGCGAGCACGCTGGCCCCGATGGCGCCCGGCATCCAGTCGATGCGCTTGAGGGGCGGGTAGAACTCGCCGAAGAAGTCCTGAATGAGGTAGCGGGAGACCCGGGTGCCGGAGTCAACCGCCGTCAGGATAAAGACCGCTTCAAACATCACCACGAACTGGAAGAAGTAGGAGGCGAGGTTACTGAACCAGGGCACCTTGGTGAAGATGTAGGACATGCCCACCGCCAGAGTGACGGCGCCGCCGGTGCGACCGTTCAGATCCATGCCGATCTCCTGGGAGAGGAAGGGCAAGTCCACCACCTGCATCCCCAGTTTGGCGAAGGCCTCCGGGGTAGCGTTGATGGCGAAGTAATCCGCCGGGTGCAGGGCGGTGGCGGCGATCAGCGCCATCACGCCCACTACGCACTCGGCCAACATGGCACCGAAGGCGACCGGCAGGATGTCGTTCCACTTGTCCACCAGTTTCGGGGTGGTGCCGGAGCCGATAAAGGCGTGGAAGCCGGAGATGGCGCCACAGGCGATGGTGATGGAGATAAAGGGCCAGACCGGGCCGCCCAGTACCGGACCACCGCCGTGGACAAACTGGGTCATGGCGGGGAACTGGATCTCCGGGTTGATGCAGATCACGCCGATCACCAGCGCGCCGAACACGCCGATCTTCATAAAGCTGGAGATGTAGCCGCGTGGGGTGAGCAGCAGCCAGACCGGCAGCGCGGTGGCGAAGAAGGCGTAGATCGGCAGCGCCAGACTGATGGTCTCGGCACGCAGGGTCAGCCAGGCACCGAAGGCGCTCTCCTGCACATAGGGGCCGAAGAAGACACAGGCCAGCACGGCGGCAAACCCGACCCAGGAGGCGGCTTGCAGGTTGCCGGTCAGCTTGTGCCAAATTCCCACCACCATGGAGATGGGGATGGTCATGAACACCGCAAACACGCCCCAGGCGTTACGCTCCAGTGCGTGTACCACCACCATGGAGAGACCCGCCATGGTGATGGTGATGATGAACAGCATCGCGAGCCCCGTGCACCAGCCTGCGATGGGGCCGAGCTCGGCCTTCGCCACCTCGGAGAGGGACTTGCCCTGATGCTTCATGGAGGCGAACAGCACCACGGTGTCGTGCACCGCGCCGCCGATGACGCAGCCGATCAGCAGCCAGAGAAAGCTGGGCAGGTAGCCGTACTGGGCCGCCAGAACCGGGCCAACCAGCGGGCCGGCCGCGGCGATGGCCGCGAAGTGCTGACCGAAGTTGACCCACTTGTTGGTCGGCACATAGTTCTTGCCATCTTCCAGCTGGTGGGAGGGGGTGACCAGTTTGTCGTCAGCCTGCAGCACCTTGCGCACAAAGAACACGCCGTAGAGGCGATATGCGATGGCGAGGATGCAGAGGGCCGCAATGACAAAAGTGATTGCGTGTTGCATGGGGGAGTTTCCTTTTCCTGTGGCCAGTCTGGCCGGGCTCAGGCTGCACTCTACTCATGCGGTGGGGAAAGGGGAGCGAAGAAAAGGTCAGTGGCCGGGTTCTGCCCGCGAGTGGCAGAAAAGCGACCCCGAGTGGTTTGGCGGGGGGGGCCGACGGCCGTGGTCAGCGGGTGAGTGGTCGCTGGTAGAGCTAGTGCGGGATGAGTGGCCCGCACCATCAGGGAATATCGAGCAGCTCCTTGAGAGGTTTGAGGTAGCGGCGGCTCACCGGCACCTTGTGGCCGCCCTGGGTCACCACCTCCGCCAACCCGCCCTCCAGCAGCAGGATTTCGCGGATCTGCCCCGGGTTGAGCAGGTACTGGCGGTGACAGCGCACGAAGCCGGTTTTCTCTTCCAGGGTGCGCAGGGTCAGCTCGGTGGTGCCCTGCTGCTGGCCGCTGATCACCCGGTTGCCGGTGAGATCGCTGTGGATGAACTCCACCTCGCCAAGGGGCAGCAACAGAATGCGGTTATGGCCGGTGCAGGGGATGCTGCGCAGGGGCTGGGCGATGCGGGTCGGATCCGGCAGCGGTTGGCCCGCCAGCTCACCTTTTGGCGACAGTAGCCGCTGGATGCGCTCCAGCGCCTTGTTCATCCGCTGTGCAGTGACCGGTTTGAGCAGGTAGTCGAGGGCGTTCTCCTCAAACGCGCGCAGGGCAAACTCGTCATAGGCGGTGATGAAGACGATGTGGGGGCGCAAGTCCGGGTCCAGCATGCTCACCAGCTCCAGCCCATTGATGCGCGGCATCTGGATGTCGAGAAACAGCAGGTCGGGTTTGAGGCGATGGATGGCGGGCAGCGCCTCCATGGCGTGGGCGCACTCTCCCAGCAGGCGAATATTGCCAGCCTGCTCCAGCAACAGGCGCAGCTCCTCGCGGGCGAGGGGTTCATCGTCAACGATCAGGACGGTCAGCATGGGCTCTCCTGCAGGGGAAGGGTGATCCTCACCCGGGTGGATTGATGGGGGACGCAGTCGATGGCGACCCCGTATTCGGCGCCGTAACGGGCCTTGATGCGCCGATCCACTATGTTCATGCCAAGGCCGCTCCCCTCCTGCTTCGTCTGATAGAGCCCGGCGTTGTCGCACACCTCCAGCACCACCCGCTGGGCCTCAACCCGGGCGGTCAGGGTCAGCAGGCCGGGTTCGAACATCTGGGAGATGCCGTGCTTGACCGCGTTCTCGACGATGGGTTGCAGGGAGAAGGTGGGCAGCCGGTACTCCAGCAGTGGCTCGGGAATATGGATCTGCACGCTCAGATGCTCGGCGAAGCGGGCCTGTTCGATGTGCAGATAGGCGTTCACATGCTCCAGCTCGTCGGCCAGGGTAACCTCGTCCCCTTGCCGTTTGAGGTTCTTGCGAAAGAAGGTGGATAGGTTGTGTACCAGGGTGCGGGCGCTCTCGGGATCGCGCCGGATCACCGCCGACAGGGTATTGAGGGCGTTGAACAGGAAGTGCGGATTGATCTGTGCCTGCAACAGCTTGATCTCCGACTGGGCCAACAGCCGTTTCTGCTCGTTGTATTTGCCCGCCAGGATCTGGCCGGAGAGCAACCGGGCGATCCCTTCCCCCAGGGTGCGGTTGATGGAGGAGAAGAACTTGCGCTTGGGCTCGTAGAGCTTGATGGTGCCCACCACGGATCCCTCTTCCCCCCGCAGCGGAATGACCAGCGAGGAGCCGAGCTTGCAGCCTGGGTGGATGGTGCAGCTGTAGGGGATGAGGTTGCCATCGGCATAGACCACCTCGTTGTGCTGGATCGCCTTGAAAGTGTGCTGAGAGTTGATGGCGGTGCCTGGCAGGTGGTGATCCTCGCCGATGCCGATAAAGGCGAGCAGCTTCTCCCGATCGGTGATGGCCACCGCGCCCACCCCGGTCTCCTCGTAGAGAATGCGCGCCATCTGCTGGCACGCCTCCTGAGTGAAGCCCTTGTCCAGCACCCGCATCGCCCGCTCGGCGATCTTGAGGGCGCGGGCGGAGAAGGCAACCGAGTATTTCTCCAGCATGGCGCGGTGATCGAGGATCATCCGCATGAACATGGCGGCCCCCAGGGTATTGGCCACCAGCATGGGGGCGATGATGTTCTCGATAAGGTGGACGGCGTCGTCGAGAGGGCGGGCCACCAGCAATATGATCCCCATCTGCATCAGCTCGGCGACCAGGGCCACCGACCCAACCACCCAGGGGCTGAACAGCAGATCGAGCCGGTGGCGGGCGACGAAGTGGCGGTGTACCAGCCCGCCGAGCAGCCCTTCGGCGATGGTGGAGAAGGTGCAGGCGAGCGCGGTAAAGCCCCCCAGCGAATAGCGATGGATGCCGCCGGTCAGCCCCACCAGCAGTCCCACGGCCGGGCCGCCGACGATGCCCCCCAGCACGGCGCCGATGGCGCGGGTATTGGCGATGGAGTCCTCGACCCTCAGGCCAAAGTAGGTGCCCATGACGCAGAAGCCGGAGAAGATGAGGTAGCAGAGGATCTTGTGGGGCCAGCTCAGGGTCACCTGAGTCAGCGGCATGAACAGCGGCGTCTTGGAGAGCAGCCAGGCGATCACCAGATAGACGCAGAGCTGCTGGAACAGCGAGATCACCAGAGTGAATTGTTCAAACGCCACGGCTCGTTGCCCCGGTAATGGTTGGTCATTTAATGGACGCGGAGTATTAGCAAACCCCATACCCCCTTGCAAGGCAGGGTTATCGGAATGGTGGCGCAGCGCACGATTTGCCGAATCGCCTGACGCCGTGGCGGGCGGTAACTGTCTGGTTACTCAGCATGGTGCTTGAGCCTGCGACAGACGTGGCGATATTGCGGCAACAAAAAGGGGACCAAGAGGCCCCCGAATTGATGGTCAGTGGGTGGCTCAATCGAGTTTGAGATCGACCCAGACCATGCGGTGATCCGAACTGACTCCCTTGGCGATGCCGAGTTTCGCATCATAGACTAGGTGATAACCGGCCTCGAAGCTGGCAGGCCAGAAGACGCCGCTCTTGACCGCGTTGAGGTTGGCAGAGGGGATGACGTGATCCAGCTGCAGTACGCTGGAGTTGGTGATGCGCTCCGGGTTGGGACGATCAAGGTTGCGCTTGCAGTCGGCCCCCTTGCTGACGCACTCCGGGCCCCCTTCGCTGACCGGGATCAGGGTGCCATTGGTGATGGCCTGATTCATCAGGGCATTGTCCAGCAGCGCCTGAATGGCTGTCAGGTCACCGTCGCCGGTTTGCGGATCGGCGTTGAGATCCCCGGCGATAACGAACTTGGCGTTTTTGGCCAGCCCACCCTTGGTGCCCTTGTCATCGGTCATGTAGTTGAGACCCTTGACGTAGTCGTTCCAGAAGGCGATCTCGGCACGGTTGTGCTTGACGGTATGGCGTGCCGCGTTGGCAAAGATCGGCGGCGTCGGGTGGGAGATCAGGAAGTGGATCACCTCTTCACCCTTCTCGGTCTTGATCAGCACCGGCACATCGGCGTGGTTCTTGGAGGAGAGCGGGTACTGCTGCCAGGCTGCATCTGAATACCAGGCGTCGCCACACTGGCGGCTGGCCGGGATCTTGACCTTGGGATTGTTGCAGTCATCGATGATGGGGTTCTTCTCGCCCGGCATATCCTTCCACTTGAAGTGCTGGAAGGTACGGATCTGCTTGGTATCGATCGGATATTTGGACATCACCGCAAAGGCGTACTGGCCGTGGTAGTTGCCAAAGCCCCAGGCATCGTCGGGACCGTTGTTGATATTGCCATCCAGATTGAGGTCATAACCGCTCATCAGGCCGGTGTTGGTGGCGAAGTTCTGCATCACCGGATAGCTGATGGACGTCACCTCCGCGTGCTGGGCGTGGGCCAGATAGTTGTCGTTGAAGGCTTTCAGGTCGGCAGTGCTCTCGCCTTTGCCGTCGTTGTCGAACTCGTTGAGCAGGAACACATCCGGGCGGGTGCGCTGGATGATCTCCGCCACGTTGCGGATCTGCTGCACGTTCTTGGCTTTGGTTTCAGTGGCGCCGCTCAGGCTTCCTTCAGCGAGGCGGGCCAGCAGGGCATCCTGCTCGGTGCGGGTCAGTGCCAGCTCACCGGTCAGCATACCGGCGGCAGTGCGGTCAAAAGAGAGGTTGAAGGTGGCAAAACGAACCATGGGATCAGCTGCCTTTGAGTCGTTGTCGCTGTTGCAGCCAGCCAGCATCCCGAGGGAGATGGCGGCAGCCAGTAGGGTTTTGTTGATATTTTTCATTGTAATTATTCCGTAGCATCAATGAGTTATGCCTTCTGTGAGGCGGCGCCATTATAAGTAGACGGTGATGCTGCGGGGGTTTTGCCTGAGCAAAGTGTGAGGATATTCACACCACATATCTGGCGATGATGAATTTTAATGCAGTTTGAGGGGCGGGACGCAGGCAAATAGCAGGCAAATAGATGCAGGCAAATAAAAGCGTTTGTCTTCGCGTGCGGCGGCCCCTCCTTCACACCACCATCGGCAGGCCGCTCTCGGGGTGGTGGATCACCTGGGCCGGATAGTCATAGAGACGGGCAATCAGCTCAGGGGTGAGCACCTCGGCAGGTGTGCCATCGGCCATCAGCTTGCCCCGTTCCAGCATCACCAGCCGATCGGCATAGCGCGCCGCCAGATTGAGGTCGTGCAGCACCACCAGCACCGCGGTATTGCGGCTGGCCAGGGCGCGCGCCATGGTGAGCAGCTGATGCTGGTATTTCAGATCCAGCGCCGAGGTGGGCTCGTCGAGCAGCAGCAAGCGGGGTTGCTCGGCCTGCTCGGTCGGGGAAGGTGCCTGCCAGATCTGCGCCAGTACCCGGGCAAACTGCACCCGCTGCCGCTCGCCGCCGGAGAGCCCCGGATAGAGCCGTTTGGCCAGATGCTCGACTCCGGCATGGGTCATGGCCGCCGCCACTATCTCGTCACGCCGCGCCGCCGGTTCACTGTGGGGCAGGCGCCCCATGGCGACAACTTCCTCGCAGAGAAAGGGGAAGTTGAGTGAGGAGCTTTGCGGCAATACCCCGAGTCGGTGGGCCAGCTGGCCGCGGTCCCACTGCTGGCGATCCGCGCCAAACAGGGTGATGGAACCCTCATATTCCAGCTCGCCGGTCAGGCACTTGAGCAGCGAGCTCTTGCCCGCCCCGTTGGGGCCGAGCAGGGCGGTGAGGGTGCCGCTCTCGAGACTAAGATCGAGCCCATCCAGGATCTGGCGCTGGCCACGACGCAGGCTGAGCCGGTTGCAGCTCAACAGGGGGGCGGAGAGTGAGGATGAGAGTGCGGATGAGAGTGGTTGCATAACAGTCCGTATCACAGGGCGCGGCGGCCTTTTACCAGCAGCCAGATGAAGAAGGGGGCGCCGAGCAGGGCAGTGATGATGCCCACCGGCAGCTCGGCCGGGGCCAGCAGGGTACGCGCCAGCATATCGGCCGCCAGCAGCAGGGCAGCGCCAAGCAGAGCCGAGAGTGGCAGCAACCGGACATGGTTGGGGCCCGCCAGCAGGCGCACCAGATGGGGCACCACCAGCCCGACGAAGCCGATCATCCCCGATACCGCCACCGCCACTCCGACGCCCGCTGCGGTGAGCAGAATAAGGCGGCGTTTGAGGGACTGCACATTGACCCCCAGATGGCGGGCCTCCCCCTCACCCAGCAGCAGGGCGTTGAGGGGATTGGCATCGCGCATAAAGAGCCACAGCAGCGCCGCCAACGTGAGCAGGGCCAGCGCCACATCGGCCGGTTTGCCTGCTGCCAGCGTTCCCATCTGCCACAGGCTCAGGTTGCGCAGCATCTGATCGTCGGCCAGATAGGTGAGCAGGCCGATCACCGCGCCGGAGAGCGCCGTGATGGCGACCCCGGCCAGCAGCATGACGGTGACCGAGGTGCCCCCCTCACGGGTGCCGAGCAGATAGACCAGGGTGGTGGTGAGGGCGCCGCCGAGAAAGGCGAGCAGCGGCAGCAGGCCAATCCCGATGGTGGTTTGCAACTGCTGACCGAGTGGTGCCAGCAGCACGATGGCGAGCGCAGCGCCGAGCGCCGCACCGCCGGAGACCCCTATGATGCCGGGGTCGGCCAGGGGGTTGCGAAACAGCCCCTGCATCACGGCACCACAGAGCCCGAGGATCCCGCCCACGGCGATGCAGAGCAGGGTACGAGGCAGCCGGATTTCCTGCACTATCAATAATTTGTGCGACTCAATCCCGCTCTCCTGCCCGGCAAACAGCGCCCGCAGACTCTCGCCCAGAGTGAGCGCCATGGGGCCGGTTGCCAGCGAACCGAGCAGCAACAACGCCAGTGCGGCCGTGGTGAAGGCCAGCAGCCAGGAGAGGGGCAAGCGCATCATGACCCCTGCTTGATCCACTGGGCGATCTGGTTCGCCTGTTGCAGGGAGTTGAGGCTCAGGCCCCCTTGCAGGGCGTGACCGTCGATGGCGTGAATGGCGTTGCGCTTGCCCGCCGGGGTGGCGGCCAGTGCGGGCACTTCTGCCAGCACCGTGGCCGGATCGGCATATTGCTGCCAGTCACGACCGCTGACCAGCACCAGATCGGGTTGCATCTCGATGAGGGATTCGGCGGATACCGGCTTGTAGTTGCGCAACTCGGCGACCGGATTGATGCCACCCGCCAGCGAGACCAGCGCGCTGGCGGTGGTGTCACCTCCGGCGATGCTGGTGGGTTGCCCCTTGTGCAGCAGCAGGAAGGCGACCTTGAGCGGTTTGTTCTGTTTGGCTTGCGCCGCCAGCTGAGCGGTCTGGGCCTGGATCTCTGCCTTCAGGCGATCGCCAGCGGCTTTATCGCCCAGCAGGCTGGCGAGGGTGTCGATACGCTGGTTGAGGTTGGCGAGGGTCGGTGCGGTAGCCAGCACCTCCACCTTGACCCCGGCACGGCGCAGCTGATCCAGGGTCGGGGCTGGGCCCATCTCGTCGCTGCCCACCAGTCGGGTGGGGGAGAGGCTCAGGATCCCTTCGGCGGCCAGTGCCCGGTGATAGCCCACCTTGGGCAGCCCTTTTGGCAAGGGGCTGCTGACATCGGTGGCGATCAGGCTCGATTCACCACCAAGGGCCAGAATGAGCTCTGTGGTGGCGGGGCCGATACTGACGATACGCTCTTGCTGTCCGTCGGCGGCAACGGCAGAGAAGGGGGACAGTGAACTGCAGAGCAGGGTGATGGCGAGGGCAAGACGACGGCCCATGCTAACCTCCGAAGGGGTGAATGAAACGGGTGTGCCGCCGAGAATATCAAGGCTTTGAAAAAAATGCACTGATAATGATAGCAATTATCAATTGCATTGGTTTCGGTGCTTTATTAGAGTAGCCGCCATGATAAACAGCGGGACAACATGGTCTCGCAGAGGGAGAAAACATGAGCATTGCACAACGCATTCACGCGCTGCTGGAGCAGGATCCCGGCGCTCATCCGTCCACCCTGGCGGCCCAGCTTGCCATCAGCGAATGGGAGGTGGTTCGCCATCTGCCCGCCGAGCTGGTGACCCTGTTGCCCGCCGATCGCGCGCAGGGTCTGCTGGAAGATCTGGCCGACTGGGGCCCGGTGACCACCATCGTCGAATCAGAAGGTTCCATCTTCGAGGTAAAAGCCCCCTTCCCGAAAGGCAAGGATGCACGCGGCTACTACAACCTGATGGGCCGCGACGGTGAGCTGCATGGTCACCTCAAACTCGACAACGTGGCGGGGATTGCGCTGGTCAGCAAGCTGTTCATGGGCAAGGAGGGGCACTCCTTCCAGTTCTTCGCTCACTCCGGCCGCTGCATGTTCAAGGTCTATCTGGGGCGCGACGAGAAACGCCAGCTGCTGGCCGATCAGGTCACCCGTTTCATGGCGCTGCGCCACAACTCTCAAGAGGAAGTCAAAGCATGAGTGAACGTCAGGAGCGTCTGCAGAACCGCCTGCAACCGGAGATCCGCGAGTTTCGCGATAGCTGCCGTACCCTGCAGCTCGCCACCGTCGATGGCGAAGGCAATCCCAACGCCAGCTATGCCCCGTTCGTGCTGCAGGAAGATGGCTACTATGTGCTGATCTCCGAGATCGCCCGCCACGCCCGCAACCTGCAACAGGTGCCCCGGGTATCCCTGATGCTGATCGAAGATGAGATCGGTGCCCGCGAGCTGTTTGCCCGCAAGCGCCTCACCTTCGATGCGGTGGCCGAAGTGGTCGCCCGTGACGACGCTCGCTGGAGCAAGGCGGTCGCGGCGCTGGAAGGGCGTTTTGGCGAGATCATCAAGGGTCTCTCCAACCTCAAGGATTTCAAATTGTTCCGCCTCAAGCCGGAGCAGGGGCTGTTCGTCAAGGGCTTCGGCCAGGCGTTCGCGGTCTCCGGTGACGAGCTGGTGGATTTCGTCCATCTGGTGGAAGGGCACAAGCGCATCGACACCGGTGCCGAGCTCACCAGTCCGGCCGATGCGCCGGTCTGACGATCCCTGTCGACCACGACAGCAGTCATAACAAAACGGGCAGCCACTGGGCTGCCCGTTTTTATTGCGTTATCTCATTCGGCCTGTTCAGTCCTGCCAGCTGGCCTTGTTGGGAAAAGCGCGGCGATCGGCGTCGGTGGCCGTTTCGTTGCACTCTCCCCGCACCTTCCAGGAGGTCTGGCTCAGCACTATGTAGCCCTGGCGGCAATACTGCTTGGTCGCCAGGGTCTCGGTCAGCAGGTTCTCCTGTAATGCCTCCCGCTGCTCCAGCAACCGTTGACTCTGGGCCGCCGAGAGGCCGCGCGGCAAGGTGTCGTTGGGCGCGGCTTCAAAGGTGAACCGCTTGCTCCCCTCCTCGTTGATGTGGGTCAGAAACAGGGGTTCAGGCCCGTCATACTTCTGTCCGGGCAAGCTGGAGCAGGCCGACAGCAGGGGAACAATCAACAACAGGGTGGCAGACAACTGGCGCACGACAGACTCCGGTGAGAAACGAGGCGAGGCTCGCAGATTAGCACGGCTGCAGGGCGGGTGTTACTGCCAGCAGTTCGTCGGTGGTGAGCAGGGTGACACTGCGCCCCTCCGGCAGGCTGAGGTGGCGCCACATCCAGTGATGGTGCTCGATGATCTGGGGCGCGTTCAGGTGCGGGCGGTCGGCGGTGGTGTGGCCATCGCTCAGCACCAGTACCTCGAAGCCATGAGAAGCGGCACTGCGCACCGTGGTGTCGACGCAAAAATCGGTGGCACAGCCACAGAGAATGAGCCGATCGACCGGTTGCTCGGCCAGCAGGAAGGCGAGCTCGGTGTCGAGAAAGCTGTCACAGGCCGTCTTGCGTACCCGGCTCTCTCCCTTGGCCGGTTGCAGCGCACTGTGCAACTGCCAACCCGGGGTGCCCGGTTCCAGTTCGGTGCCGGGGGGCGAGTCATGCTGGATATAGATGACCCGTCCCTGTTGCTGCCTGACATGGGCCGCCGCCCGGTTGATATTGGCCAGCATTTGTTCCTGGCGGTAACGGGGCTCGTTGAACAAGCCTTGCTGCACATCGATGATCAGTAACACATCCATTTTCTTACCCGCCGTTTCCTTGAAGATTAGGGTTGCAGCCACTGGCTGCAGTCACGACTGCGGGATTGATGCAGCGCGCCCATATCTTGCTTCATCTCGTCACTGTTTTGCCAGCGCTTAGGCAGCGGCATGATGGTTACCTGCACATCGGCTGCGCGATCTGCAACAGAGGTCTCATCTGTACGGGGCACGACCAGCGCCACCTTGAGTGCCGGATTGCGGCTGGCGATGCGACTGGCGAGCCCAAGCCCCCCCTCGACGTGGAAATTGCCGGCGATATGCATGATCTGCTGGCCCGGGTGCTTGGCGAGATAATCCACCATGCTCTCGGCCATGGTGTCGTCCCAGCTGGTCTGGGCGGCGAAGCGGCGGGCGTTGCTGTCGGCATCGCCGTGGTGCATGGAGGCCATAAATTTCTGGCGATAGGGATCATCCCCCAGCGTCAGTTGGCGGGCCAGCTGGCTGCGGCGCGACGCGGGCAACTTGTCGAGCCACTCAGCCCCCTCCTGACCGACACAGCTCACCAGCGGTTTGGGGGCGTTGGCGGCGATCACCGGCATCCGGTGTGCCTTGGCAAATTCCACCAGCGGGCGGTAGTCGCTCGGATAGTTGGGCCAGGCGTTGCCTTCGCGGATCAAGGCCGCTTCACCAATCTGGTCCGCCAGATAGGCATCCAGCGTCTCCTGATCGGCGCGGCTGAACTGCTCCATGGAGAGGGCCAATGGCCGACCGTGCTGCTGACCGGCGGTGTAGAGCCCGCTCAGCAGGCGCGATTGCAGCAGATGCACGGCGGGATGGCTGTGCAGCTCGCCCACCAGAATTATGTCAGCGTCGGCAATGCGCGCGATCGCCTGCTCCAGCGTCAGGTCTGCGGCGCCCTCGCTGCTCAGTCGGTAGTCATAGAGCGTCTGCAACTGTGATGACACGGTCGGCTGGGTGGGGGTGGCACAGGCTGCCAACAGCAGCGGCAGGGCGAGCAGGGGAAGTCGTCTCATCATGGGATCTCACGGCAGATATGCCCGGATGCCGGTGCATCTCGGGGGGCTAACACAGAATAAGGGCAACACGTGGCGACAGTGTAAAACCAATTTGGTTCAAAGCAAAATGAGAATGATTTCGTTTCTTGTTGATCTTTGTCGAGAGCTGGGTAATATGTGGCCTGTTTGATAACAGTTCTCAATAAGGATTCGCTGTGACCCATCATAACGCACTCTCTCTGGTTGCCCTTGCCGTGGCGGCCGGTCTCTCATCCCAGGTCTTTGCTGCCACCCAGAAGGCGGATGAAGTCGTGGTCGTCAGCGGCTCACGGATGGAGCAAAAACTGGAAGATGTCTCCGGCCCCATCTCGGTGATCACCGCCAAGCAGATTGAAGAGCAGGTCGTCACCAATGTCGCCGACCTGTTCCGCTACGAACCCGGTGTGACCGTGCTCGGCGGTCAGGGGGATGCCCAGACCTTCGTCATCCGCGGCATGGGTGAAAACCGGGTCAAGGTGGTGCGCGACGGCGTGCGCCAGAACGATGCCTACAGCAAGGGTGGTGTCGGCCAGAGCTACTTTGATACCGACATGATCAAGCAGGTGGAAGTGGCCAAGGGGCCGGCGTCTGCGGCCTACGGCTCCGATGCGCTGGGTGGCGTGATTGCCATCACCACCAAGGATGCCAGCGACTTCCTCAAGGGCAAGGATAGCTATCTGGATGTGACCAGCGGTTACGCCTCCAGCAGCCACCAGAAGATGGCGGGCTTTACCGGCGCCCTGCGCACCGGCGAGGTGGAGAACCTGCTGCGCTACACTTGGCGTGATGGCGGGGTGACCCAGAATTACGACTCCAGCAAGAACGACTTCGACATCGGTACCCACGCCCTGCTGCTCAAGAGCAAGTGGAACCTCTCCGATGAGCAGTTCCTTAAGCTGACCGTTGACTACCTGACCGATGGCGAGGAGCCGGATGCGGTCAAGCTCAACAAGGTGGGGACCGGCACTGCCCGTGTCTTTGATCAGCCCATCACCGACAAGCAGACCGACAACCTCTCGCTGGTGCTGGATCACGGTATCGCACTGAATCAAGGCTGGGCCGATCGGATGGATACCAAGGTCTACTTCGGTCGCACCAAGCAGACGCTGGATCAGTACGCCTCGTCCAAGTATCCGGTCAGCCCCGGCAACCCCTATGTGACCAAAAACTCGCTGGATCACAATGTGTTCGATCAGAAGAACATCGGCGCCCAGTTGCAGTTCCACAAGGCGGTCGCGAATCACCGTCTGGCCTGGGGCGCTGAATACGAGCATACCGACAACGAACGTACCCGTTACAAGGGGCCGACCACTCCCGGTGATTTTGTCGGCTACAACGAGCTGAGCTTCCCGGCGACCACCAGCGAACGCAGCGCCCTGTGGGCCTTTGACGAGATCAAGTTTGGCGAGCGCTGGGTGTTGACCCCGGGTGCCCGTTATGACTACTACCGGATGACCCCGGACAACGATCCCGCCTACACAGGCGATCAGCTGCACAAGTTCTCCGAAGGGGAGTTGTCACCCAAGCTGGGTCTGGTGTTCAAGGCGCACGAGGCGGCCAACCTGTTCGCCCAGTACAGCCACGGCTTCAAGGCCCCCATGTATGACAGCGCCTTCTCCACCCTGAACCATCAGGCTTACGGCTATCGCATCGAGCCCAACCCGAACCTCAATCCTGAGAGCAGCGACGGCATCGATCTCGGCGTGCGTGGCAACAGCCACGGCTTTAGCTACGAAGTGGCCAGCTTCTACAACAAGTTCGATGATTTCATCGAGATGGTGGAAGTGGGTCAACAAGGGCGCACCGCCGTCTACCAGTACCAGAACCTGAGCAAGGCGACTACCAAAGGGGTTGAGGCCAAGGCGGATTACTGGCTCAACGACATCGTCAATGTCTGGGGCAACCTGGCTTACATTGAAGGCAAGGATGGGGATGGCAACTACATCAACAGCCTGAGCCCGCTCAACGGCTCGGTCGGTGTGCGTCTGGAACAGTCCCAGTGGAACTTCAACACCGCGCTGCGCTTTGCCGACGACATGGACAAGGTGCGCAAGGATGCCAAAGGCAACGATTACGTGAAGAGCGCCGGTTGGGGTGTGGTGGATATGTACGCCCAGTTCAACCCGATGACCGACCTGCAGCTCAACGTCGGGGTCTTCAACCTGTTTGACAAGGAGTACACCAGCTACGAGCGCATCGCCGGTCGTGCCGAGGGCTCCGATAACAGCCTGATGACCGAACCGGGCCGCAACCTGAGCGCACGGGTCAAATACGTATTCTAAAGAGCAAACAACAGACGCAGATGATCAAAGGGGCTTCGGCCCCTTTTTTGCGGCAGCTATGTTGCGACGATGGCGCAGAGCAGATGTTTGCCTAAAAAAAGAAACCCGCCATGGGCGGGTGGAAGGATTGCAACACTAACCAGGAGGAGGTGTTATCAGGTAGACCCTGCTTCTTCGGTAATGGTTCAATTTTATTGAAGTTTTTTCGTTTTCTTCGCGGGGTTTCCATCGGGATCTGTGGGGCGGATGGGTTATCATTCTGCTCCCGTCATCCGGTTGCAGAGGATCTATGCCCGCGTTTTCCTGGTTAGCGCTCTTTTTCGGCGCCTTCTATTTTGTCTACGGCGCTTACTTGCCGTTCTGGTCGCTCTGGCTGGAGGGGGTGGGAGTCAGCGCCGAGATGATCGGTCTTCTGCTGGGGGCGGGAATGGCGATCCGCTTTGCCGGCAACCTGATGGTGATGGGGCAGATCAAGGGGGCGGGCCATCTGTTGCCAGTGACCCGATTGCTCTCCCTGCTCAGTCTGCTGGCGTTTCTCGGCTTCTACCTCAGTCATAACCTCTGGTGGCTGGTGGGTTTGACCCTGCTGGCGAACTTTATCTATCCGACCCTGATGCCGGTGGGAGAGGCGCTGGCGACCCGCATGGTGGTGCAGGCCCACCTCGATTACGGCAAGGTGCGGCTGTGCGGTTCCTTTGCCTTTATCGTCGCCTCGACGCTGGTGGGGGCGTTGGTGGGCAACTTCGGTAGCGACTGGATTTTGCACACCATGGTGGCGGGGTTGGTGCTGATGCTGCTGCTCAGCTGGCTGCCGCTCTATCCGGCGCCGCAAGATAGCCAAGGCGAACGTGCCAAGGCCTCTTTGTTGGCAACCCTGCGCAGCGCGCCGGTACGTCGCTTCCTGCTGTTGACGGCGTTGCTGCAGGGGAGCCACGCCGCCTATTACGGTTTCAGCGCCATCTACTGGAAGGCGCAAGGGTATAGCGGCACCATCATCGGCTATCTCTGGGCGCTGGGGGTGGTAGCGGAGATCTGCATGTTCGCCGCCGACAAGCGTTTCTTGCAGCGCTTTGGCGCCCAGAGCCTCTTTATCGCAGGTGCCATCGGTTGTGTGGTGCGCTGGGTATTGCTTGGGGCCTCGACCGAGCTGTGGGTACTGGTGCTGGGGCAACTGCTCCACTCGGTGACGTTCGGTATGAGTCATCTCGGGGCGGTGCGCTTCATGACTCGCCAGCTTCCGGCCGAGCAGTTGATCCCGACTCAGGCGCTCTATGCGGCCCTTGGCCTCGGCATGACAGTGGCGGCCCTTATGGCGATTTGTGGCGTGCTGTTCGAGCCCCTCGGCGGCGGCATCTTCTTCCTGATGGTGCTGGTGGTGTTGCCGGTGTTCTTCCTGCGGCTGCGCCCCTTTGCGCCGTCTGTGCAGGAGAGTGATCCGGCCTGATACAGTTCTAACTGAATCATCACCTAAATAGCTGTTCCGAATAGTAGATCACCGGAGGAAGGGGACTCAGTCCAGTTTGTGCGATCAGATTAGTCGCCAAACAAAACAGGCCACACCCAAAGGACTGAGTTGATGCCGCTCCTCCCCCCCTGTCACGACCACAACGGTGCCTTATTCACAAAATCATCCATGCCACGCGCGATAAAGGGCATGCTAGCCGCGTGATGGCCATTTTGCTGTTACATTAAGGACGCACAATCACTGATGTTCATCACCTTACCGGCGATGTGCGCTCGACCATCGACCATCGACCATCGACCATCGACCATCGACCGTTGGCTTCGGTGGTATCGAGATGAAGGGGCGGGGTGTTAGAAGCCTTGCCCCCGTCTTGCCTGCCGCCAAGATTGTCACTTTATTGGTGCTGCTTCCTCGAATCGTTCAAGGGGCAACGGGGACTACCACGTCCGCCAAGACATCGTGGTGGCAAGGGGCGAACCCGTGGAACCGGGCCGGATTACATCTCGGTGATGGTGGTACAAGACCGAGCAGGCCACCATGCGGATTTTCAGTTGGAGAAAATAGATGCCGAGGCGGTCATCGCGGTCTTGCAGCTGCTGGTATCACCGGATGCGGTACTGTGTAGCGATGGAGCGGGTGTGTATGCCTGTTTCAGCAAAGAGCAGGGCGTAACCCATCAGGTAGTGCACAATCGCCAAGGCGAACGGGTGGTCGGTGCGTATCACACATCTAGCACGTGAACGGGTATCACCATCGGTTGAAANAATCGCCAAGGCGAACGGGTGGTCGGTGCGTATCACACATCTAGCACGTGAACGGGTATCACCATCGGTTGAAATAGTGGATGGAGCGCTTCCATGGCGTGGCGACTCACTATCTGAGGAATTATCTGGGTTGGCGCAGGATGCTGGAGCGTTGCGGGAAGGGGCTGAATATCAAAGCATGTTTGCATGAGGCGCTGGGACACCCCATGCAACATGTAATTGGGACAGCGCCTTAGCAAAAGGTATTTATCAGGCTTGCAGCCAGGTTTCGATACTGCGCTGGATGCCAGTATCGTCCAGACCGAGCAGGGCATAGATCTCCTGCTGGGTGCCTTGTTCAACGAAGCGATCCGGCAGGCCGAGGTTGAGCGCCGGCTTGCACTGTTTGCTGCGCATCAGCAGTTCGTTCACCGCCGAACCGGCGCCGCCCATGATGGCGTTGTCTTCGATAGTGACGAAGTGATCGTGGCTGGCCGCTAGCGACAGCACCAGTGCCTCATCCATCGGTTTGACGAAGCGCATGTCCACCAGAGTGGCATCCAGTGCCTCTGCGGCCGCTTTCGCGTGGTGCAGCAGAGTACCAAAGGCCAGAATAGCTGTACCTTTGCCCTCTCGCAGGATACGTCCCTTGCCAAGCTCCAGCGCCTGCATCTCTGACGAGATGGGAGCATCACTCAGACTGCTGCCGCGCGGGTAGCGCACCGCGGCAGGGCCCTGATGGAGATAGCCGGTATAGAGCATCTGGCGGCACTCATTCTCGTCGGATGGTGTCATCACCACCATGTTGGGCACGGTGCGCAGGAAGCTGATATCGAACGCCCCCTGATGGGTCGGGCCGTCGGCACCCACCAGACCGGCCCGGTCGATGGCGAACAGCACCGGCAGATCTTGCAGAGCCACATCGTGGATCACCTGATCGTAGGCACGCTGCAGGAAGCTCGAATAGATGGCGACCACCGGCTTCTTGTCGGCAATGGCAAGGCCTGCGGCGAACGTGACCGCATGCTGCTCGGCAATCGCCACGTCGAAGTAGCGATCCGGATATTGCTGGCTGAATTTCACCAGACCGGAGCCTTCACGCATGGCGGGGGTGATACCGACCAGCTTCTCGTCTTTGGCGGCCATGTCGCACAGCCACTGGCCAAAGATGGCGGAGAAGGTGGGTTTGGCACCGCTCGCCTTGGGCAGGGAGCACTCGTCCGGATTGAACTTGGGCACCGCGTGATAACCGATGGGATCTTTCTCTGCCGGCTCGTAACCCTTGCCCTTCTTGGTTTTGACGTGCAGCAGCTGCGGGCCCTTGAGGTTGCGCATATTGCGCAGGGTCTCGACCAGCGCCTCGATATCGTGACCGTCGATGGGGCCGATATAGTTGAAGCCGAACTCCTCGAACAGGGTGCCTGGCACCACCATCCCCTTGAGGTGCTCTTCGGCCCGCTTGGCCAGCTCCTTGACCGGTGGCAGCCCCGCCAGCACCTTCTTGCCGCCTTCGCGGATGGTGGTGTAGAGCTTGCCGGACATGACCCGGGCCAGATGGTTGTTGAGAGCGCCGACATTCTCGGAGATGGACATCTCGTTGTCGTTGAGGATCACCAGCATGTCCTTGTGCACATCGCCAGCGTGGTTGAGCGCTTCAAAGGCCATCCCTGCGGTAATGGCACCGTCACCGATCACCGCTACCACCTTGCGGCCCAGCCCTTCGCTCTCGGCGGCAACCGCCATGCCGAGCGCTGCACCGATGGAGGTGCTGGAGTGGCCGACGGAGAGGACGTCATACTCGCTCTCGCCACGCCAGGGGAAGGGGTGCAGACCGTCTTTCTGACGGATGGTGTGGATCTGGTCACGGCGCCCGGTCAGGATCTTGTGGGGATAGGCCTGATGGCCCACGTCCCAGATCAGCCGATCGAACGGGGTGTTGTAGACGTAGTGCAGGGCCACGGTCAGTTCGACCGTGCCGAGACCGGAGGCAAAGTGTCCGCTGGAGCGGCTGACAGAGCGCAGCAGATATTCGCGCAGCTCGTTGCACAGCACCGGCAGCCGATCTTTGGGCAAGGAACGCAGCTCGACCGGAGTGTCCGCGAGGGCCAGGTTGGGGAAATTGCTAATATCAACGCTCATATTGTTACTGTTATCCAGCGTTTAGTGGGTTCGCTCGATGATGTAATCGGCAAACGCTTCCAGAATGTCCGTATTGTAGGGCAAGGATTGCAGGGCTGTTAAGGCTTTCCCATGCAGTTCGCGAGCCAGCTCACGGGCATTTTCGAGTCCGAGCAGGGCAGGATAGGTACTCTTCTCCAGCGCCAGGTCAGAACCTTGCGGCTTGCCCAGGGTGGCGGTATCACCTGTGATGTCGAGGATGTCATCCTGCACCTGGAAGGCCAGCCCGATGGCTGCGGCGTAGGTTTGCAGCGCAGCCAGTGTGGCGTCATCGACATCGGCTTTGCACAGGGCGCCGAGCGCCACGGCGCACTCAATCAGCGCACCGGTCTTGTGACGGTGTACCTGCTCCAGCTCGGCGAGCGAGATCTGGCGCCCTTCGGCCTGCAGATCCAGCGCCTGACCGCCACACATACCCAGATAGCCGGAGGCGCGGGCGAGGGTACTCAGCATCCGCACCCGGTTGGCCATCAAGGTATCGGGCATGGGGTGGTCGGCCAGAATGGAGAACGCCAGGGTCTGCAGCGCATCACCGGCCAGAATGGCAGTTCCTTCGTCAAACGCCTTGTGAACGGTTGGCTGACCGCGACGCAGGTCGTCGTTATCCATGGCGGGCAGGTCATCGTGCAGCAGGGAGTAGGCGTGGATGCACTCCACGGCCGCCGCGGGGCCATCCAGCAGTTCGCTCTTGACGCCCAGCATCTCGCCGACCGCGTAGACCAGAAACGGGCGAACCCGCTTGCCGCCCAGCAGCAGGCCGTAACTCATGGCATCGCGCAGACGCGGCGCCATGGCGGGCAAGGATTCAAGTTGTGCTGACAGACAGTCGTCAATACGCTGACGATGCAGACGGGAAAAATGGTCCAGCGCCACTCACTCCTCTCCTTGTTCTGGCTGGAAGGAGGCGAGCTGGTCACTGCCATCGGCTTGACTGAGCAGGATCTGGATCTTCTGTTCGGCCAGTTCCAGCTTCTGCTGACCGGCCCGTACCAGATGAACGCCTTGCTCGAACTGCTTGAGCGCCTCTTCCAGGGGTAGGGAACCTTGTTCCAGCTGATGAACGATGGTTTCCAGCTCTTCCAGAGTGGCATCAAAACTCAGGCGGTCGATTTTTTTACTGGCCATGTCCATCCTCGGGGATTGAAAAAAACGGCTTATATTAACATCGACCGTCCACAGGGGGGAGGCAGAAAAGCACTGCCCCCTCAAACTCTCGCTAAACTGGCCGATAATGAGCCATCATTCTCAGTGGATGCATGCTTGCCGCATGGGTCGCAATAGCAGAAAATTCAACAAACTATAAATAGACATAAGAACCGGTGACAGGAGTAGGGACGTGGATCTAGGCAGTCTTATAGGGATAGTGCTGGGTTTCGGGGTGGTGGTGTACGGCATGCTGCTGGGCGGGCCCATGAGTATGTACGTGGATATGCCATCGGTCTACATCACCATATTGGGTTCCATCTTCATCGCCATGATGAAGTTCAACATTGGCCAGTTCCTGATGGCATTCAAGGTGGCGGGTAAAGCCTTTATGTACAAGGGCGACAAGCTTGAAGACCTGATCACCAAAGCCGTTGAACTGGCTGACGCGGCTCGCAAAGGGGGTTTTCTGGCACTGGAGGCCGCAGAGATCCCCAATCCATTTATGAAAAAAGGGATCGACATGCTGGTGGATGGTCACGATGCCGATGTGGTGCGTGCCGTGATGGAAAAGGATATTGACCTGACAGCAGAGCGCCATGTCATTGCCATCAAGGTTTTCCGTACCCTTGGGGATCTGGGCCCGGCCATGGGTATGATCGGTACTCTGGTGGGCCTGGTGGCCATGCTGGCCAACATGAGTGACCCCAAGTCGATCGGTCCGGCGATGGCGGTGGCCTTGCTCACCACCCTGTACGGTGCGATTGAGGCGAACATGATAGCGATTCCCATCGCCGACAAGCTGGAACTGCGCAGCGGGGAGGAGAAACTCAGTCGTACCCTGATCCTCGATGCGATTATGGGGATTCAGGATGGTCAGAATCCGCGGGTGATCCAGTCCATGCTGCAGAACTATCTGAACCAGTCCAAACGTAATACCGGCACCGAATAGGGGGCGCTATGTCTGATTGCAAGTGCCCGCCACCTGGGCTGCCCGGTTATATGGGCACCTTTGCCGACCTGATGTCGCTGCTCATGTGCTTCTTCGTGTTGCTGCTCTCTTTTGCCGAGATGGATGTGCAGAAGTTCAAGCAGATAGCCGGCTCCATGGACAAGGCATTCGGTGTACAGAACATCCTCGAAGTGAAAGATATTCCCAAGGGAACCTCGGTGATCGCCCAGGAGTTCAGGCCCGGCCGCCCGGAGCCCACGCCCATTGATACCGTGATGCAGCAGACCATCGATATGACCCAGACCGAGCTGGAATTTCTGCCCGGCGAGTCGGATCAGGCCGGTGGTCAGGACAAGAGTGATGGCAAGCAGACGGGGGGCGATACCGCTCAGGATGCACAGAAGGCGCAGCAGCAGTCCAATACCCTGGCAAAAGCCCTTGCCGAGCAGATGAAAGATCAGATCCAGGATGGCGCCATCGAGATTGAGGCGCTGGGCCAGCAGATCATTATTCGGATCAGGGAAAAAGCGTCGTTCCCGGCCGGTTCGGCGTTTCTGCAGCCCCAGTTCTGGCCAGTCATTCGCAAGGTGGCGACCCTGCTTAAGGATGTGCCGGGGGAAATCACCATCTCCGGTCACACCGACAACGTGGCGACCGAAGATGAGCTGTTCCAGTCCAACTGGGAGCTGTCATCGCAACGGGCGGTGGCGGTGGCGCACCAGATGATCAAGGTCCCCGGTTTTGATCCGGGGCGGCTGGTGGTGCAGGGGATGGCGGATTCCCAGCCACTGGTGCCCAACACCACTCCGGAAAATCGTCGGATGAACCGGCGGGTGGAGATCGCCATCATGCAGGGCAAACCGACCGTATCGGCGCCCATTTCAGTGCCGGAAGGGAAGTAGGCGAGAGTAATGACGATGCCGCAAGTGGGATCTGCATCAGGGGGCTGACGTGGATTTTGTGTTGGCTTCATATTAAGATGCCTCATCCGAACCGATTGCTGCGGCCTCCTTGCAGATAGCCGCAGCTTCTATTTTCAAGCAACCCAGGTTTCGACTATGAATCATACTCCGATGACTGTTCGCGGCGCTGAGAAGCTGCGCGAAGAGCTCGATTATCTCAAGACCGAGCTTCGTCCCCAGATTATCGAAGCGATTGCCGATGCCCGTGAGCACGGCGATCTGAAGGAAAACGCCGAATACCATGCCGCTCGCGAGCAGCAGGGGTTCTGTGAAGGGCGCATCCAGGAGATTGAAGCCAAGCTCTCCAATGCCCAGGTGATCGACGTCACCAAGATGACCAACAACGGCCGTGTGATTTTTGGCGCGACCGTTACTCTGCTCAAGAGCGAGACAGAGGAAGAGGTGGTCTACCGCATCGTGGGTGACGATGAGGCTGATATCAAACAGAACCTCATCTCCGTCAACTCACCCATTGCTCGTGCCCTGATTGGCAAGGAAGTGGACGATGTCGCTATCGTCAAGACGCCGGGCGGTGATGTGGAGTACGAAGTGCTGGAAGTCGCTTATATCTAAGCGAATGCCACAGAGGATGAAACAGGGGGGCTGGCGCTCCCCTGTTTGTCTTTATCGGTATCACGACTGATCAGGACAGATACGCCTCGGTAAAGGCGTCCTGATGACGCTGGAACAGCCAGTGGCGCAGCCGTTCTATGTTGCTCTCGCTCATCTGAAAGCTCAGCGCCCAGGTGGCATGGTTGGCATTTACCTTGATGCGCCTTACCAGTCGTCCCTGCAGTGGAAAAGGGGCCTCTTGCTCGATACAGAGCTCGCCGTTGATGGGCGTATCGGCCACCATGTCGAAGGGCAAATTTTCCACGATGAGGCCATTGAGGGAGAGACTGAGCACCTGAAACAGGCCCAGTTCGCTGCAAAGCTTGGCTTTTTGGGTGAGACGCCAGGCGCGCGGTTGCGCAAATCCCAGCTCCCTGATGACAGGTGCAGATAGCCGAGGCTCGACAAAGCCGTCTTCCCCTTGGGTAAATGTCAGAGGAAAACGCAGCTGATGGCATGCGAAGCGAGCTTCGAGTACAAGGTGTTCGGCTTTTTGCAGCAAGCCAAGCATGGGGGCATCGAGGTGACCACTCAGAACATGGGGGTCCTGATTGCTCCCCAAGTCCCGCAGCATGGCCAGCTCATCGTCGGTCAGAATGGGATGGTGAGCCATAATGCGTGTCCGGAAGTATTCATCGCAGGTTAAGGGCTTTGCGACTACTTTGGCAAGCGACTCGGGAAGAAGTGGAATAAGGAAAGAGCGATGCTCTTTCCTTTTACTTGCGGGGCAGCTGGATTTTGGGTTCGTTGGCTTGACGATAAATGGTCAGCACATGACCCATGCTCTGCACCTTGATTGAACCGGTTTCACGGACGATAGCATCCATAACCAGTTGTTTCATTTCGCGATCTTCAGAGGCAACCTTAACCTTGATCAGCTCGTGATGGTTCAGTGCCAGATCGATCTCGGCCAGTACACCTTCGGTCAGACCATGCTGACCCAGCAGGACGACAGGCTTGAGGCTATGGGCAAGGCCCTTGAGGTACTGTTTCTGTTTATTGTTGAGAATCATCGCAATTTCTTCATAAGTCAGGGTTGAAAGGGGCGTATTCTACCCCCACTTAGCCCTTAATACTAATAACCCTTGTGGTTTTTTAAAGTCGATTATCATGACCCAGAAAAAACGTTCCCCCAGTTCAACTCGCTGGTTAAAAGAACATTTCGACGATCAATACGTCAAAAAAGCCCAGAAAATGGGCCTGCGTTCTCGTGCTGTTTTCAAGATTGACGAGATCCAGGGCAAGGATCGCTTGCTGAAAAATGGCATGACCGTAGTGGATTTGGGAGCCGCCCCCGGTGGTTGGTCCCAGTTCGCGGTTGAACAGGTTGGTGATTCGGGTCGCGTCATCGCATGTGACATTTTGCCGATGGATCCCATTGCTGGTGTCGATTTCCTGCAAGGGGACTTTCGGGAGGAAACTGTGCTTGGCGCCTTGCTGGAGCGAGTGGGTCCCGACAAGGTCGATGTGGTGATGTCTGATATGGCGCCCAACATGAGCGGTACCCAGCAGGTGGATCAGGCTCGCGCCATGTATCTGGTCGAGCTGGCGCTGGACATGTGCAATCAGGTATTGCGCAGTGACGGCAGTTTCGTGGTGAAGGTGTTTCAGGGAGAGGGCTTTGATGCCTATCTCAATGAAATTCGTAAACTTTTCTCCGCCGTCAAAATTCGTAAACCAGACTCATCCCGCGCCAGATCACGGGAAGTCTACATTGTGGCTACCGGTTTTAAACTGTAGTACCCTAACCTTCATCGTTAACTGTCAGTCTGCGAGGTTACTGATTTGAGTGACATGGCGAAAAACTTAATCCTGTGGCTGGTCATCGCCGTCGTTTTGATGTCGGTGTTCAATAGCTTCAGCCCCAGCGATACCACCAGTCGCCAGCTGGACTACTCCAGCTTCGTTAAAGAGGTGACCCAAGAGCAGATCCGTGAAGTGCGGATGGACGGTAAGGTCATTAATGGCGTCAAGCGTACTGGTGAACGATTCACCACCATCATCCCTGCGCCGGATCCCCAGCTGCTCAACGACATGCTCAATCACAATGTCAAAGTGATGGGCGAGAAGCCGGAAGAGCCGTCTCTGTTGACCTCTATCTTCATCTCCTGGTTCCCGATGCTGCTGCTGATCGGTGTCTGGGTCTTCTTCATGCGTCAGATGCAGGGCGGCGGTGGCAAAGGTGCCATGTCGTTTGGCAAGAGCAAGGCTCGCCTGATGAGCGAAGATCAGATCAAGACTACCTTTGCTGACGTTGCAGGTTGCGATGAAGCCAAGGAAGAGGTGAAGGAACTGGTCGACTATCTGCGCGACCCGAGCAAATTCCAGAAACTGGGTGGCAAGATCCCGACCGGTGTGCTGCTGGTTGGTCCTCCCGGTACAGGTAAAACCCTGCTGGCCAAGGCCATAGCGGGCGAGGCCAAGGTACCGTTCTTCACCATCTCTGGTTCCGATTTCGTGGAGATGTTCGTCGGTGTCGGTGCCTCCCGGGTGCGTGACATGTTCGAACAGGCCAAGAAATCCTCCCCCTGCATCATCTTCATCGATGAAATTGATGCGGTCGGTCGCCAGCGTGGCGCCGGTCTGGGTGGTGGTCACGATGAACGTGAGCAGACCCTTAACCAGATGCTGGTCGAGATGGACGGCTTTGAAGGCAATGAAGGCATCATCGTCATTGCTGCCACCAACCGTCCTGACGTACTGGATCCGGCTCTGCTGCGTCCGGGCCGTTTCGACCGTCAGGTTGTGGTCGGTCTGCCGGATGTCCGTGGTCGTGAGCAGATCCTGAAAGTGCACATGCGCAAAGTTCCGTTGGCGGATGACGTCAATCCGGCGCTGATTGCCCGTGGTACCCCCGGTTTCTCCGGTGCGGATTTGGCCAACCTGGTCAACGAAGCAGCCCTCTTCTCTGCCCGTGAGAGCCGCCGAGTGGTCTCCATGGCTGAGTTCGAGAAGGCCAAGGACAAGATCATGATGGGTGCAGAACGTCGCTCCATGGTGATGAAAGAGTCCGAAAAAGAGATGACTGCGTATCATGAAGCCGGTCACGCCATCATTGGTCGTCTGGTGCCGGATCATGACCCTGTGTACAAGGTCTCTATCATTCCGCGCGGTCGTGCACTGGGTGTGACCATGTATCTGCCGGAGCAGGATCGCTGGAGCCACTCCAAGCAGCACCTGGAGTCCATGATCTCCAGCCTGTACGGTGGTCGTCTGGCGGAAGAGCTGATCTACGGTGCCGAGAAGGTATCGACTGGCGCTTCCAACGACATCGAGCGGGCGACCGAGATTGCACGCAAGATGGTCACTCAGTGGGGTATGTCCGAGCGTCTCGGCCCAATGCTCTACGCGGAAGAAGATGGTGAAGTGTTCCTCGGTCGCAGCATGGCCAAGGCCAAGCATATGTCCGACGATACCGCTCGCGTTATCGATGCCGAGGTCAAGCAGGTCATCGACCGCAACTACGCCCGTTCCAAGCAGATCCTGCTGGATAACATGGACGTGTTGCACAGCATGAAAGATGCGCTGATGAAGTACGAGACCATCGACGCCAAACAGATCGATGATCTGATGGCGCGTCGCGAGGTTCGTGCTCCGAGCAACTGGCATGACGAGCACGGTGATACCCCGCAAGGCGGTTCCACCGTGGCTGCCGAGGCCAAGCCAGCAGATGAGGCTGCTCAGGTGGCGGATGTCACTATCGACAAAGCCAACGACGCTCCGGCCAAATAATCGTGACTCTCCAAACCCCGGGCTTGCCCGGGGTTTTTCTTTATTAGATGGACGTGAAAATGCAGTTAACCAGCAAGGGCCTTAGCCTCTCCCTCGATCGTCCCCATGTGATGGGGATCCTCAATGTAACGCCCGACTCCTTCTCCGATGGCGGCAATTTCAACCAGTTTGAACGGGCGATGGCCCATGCGCGGCAGATGGTCTCTGACGGTGCGACCCTCATCGACATCGGTGGCGAGTCAACCCGTCCTGGTGCGCCCGATGTGAGCGAGCAGGAGGAGCTGGACAGGGTCATTCCTGTCGTGGAACAGATGGTCCGTGAGCTGGACGTGATGATCTCCCTCGATACTTCCAAAGCGGCAGTGATGCGGGAGGGTTGCAAGGCGGGTGCCCATCTGATCAACGATGTGCGGGCGCTGCAAGAGCCGGGAGCACTGCAGGCAGCGGCAGAGGCTGCTGTTCCTGTTTGCCTGATGCATATGCAGGGGCAGCCGCGAACCATGCAGGTCGAGCCCCACTATGACGATCTGATCGGGGAGGTGCGCGCCTTTTTTGATGAACGCATTGCGGCTTGTCTGGCAGTCGGGATCCGTCGTGAAGACCTGTTGCTGGATCCGGGATATGGCTTTGGCAAGACCCTTGCACACAACTATCAGCTGTTGGCGGCTCAAAAGGAACTGCTTGATTATGACTTGCCGCTATTGGTGGGGATGTCGCGAAAGTCTATGATAGGCAACCTGCTGGGCCGTCCGGTGGATGAGCGTCTGGCGGGCAGTCTGGCATGCGCCCTTATCGGCATGCAGCATGGGGCTCGCATCATCAGGGTACACGATGTACGGGAGACCATGGACGCATTGCGCGTCGGTTGGCTGGCAATGACGGGACAAGATTTTATTTCCAGATAATAAAGAGAACAGACAATGGCAAGAAAGTATTTCGGTACCGATGGTGTGCGCGGCAAGGTTGGCGAATTCCCGATCACTCCTGATTTCGTGATGAAATTAGGTTGGGCTGCCGGCAAGGTGCTCTCCAAGAAGGGCACCAAAAAGGTGCTGATTGGTAAAGATACCCGCATCTCTGGCTATATGCTGGAGTCTGCGCTGGAAGCGGGGCTCTCCGCGGCGGGCCTCAAGGCAATTCTGATGGGGCCGATGCCAACACCGGCGGTGGCTTATCTGACTCGCACCTTCCGTGCCGAAGCCGGCATCGTCATCAGCGCTTCTCATAACCCCTTCTATGACAACGGCATCAAGTTCTTCTCCGCCGACGGCACCAAGCTGCCCGATGATGTCGAGCTGGCTATCGAAGCCGAGCTGGATCACGAGCTCAAGTGCGTCGAGTCTGCCGAGCTTGGCAAAGCGGTGCGCATTGACGATGCCGCCGGTCGCTATATCGAATTTTGCAAGAGCACCTTCCCCTCCCACATGAATCTGGATGGGGTGAAAATGGTGGTCGACTGTGGCCACGGAGCCACTTACCACATTGCGCCGTCGGTTTTCCGCGAGCTGGGTGCCGACGTGATCACCATGGGTTGTGCCCCGGATGGCCTCAACATCAACGATGGTGTCGGTTCGACTGCGCCCGAGGCGCTGGTTGCCAAGGTGCAGGAGTGCAAGGCAGATTTGGGGGTGGCCTTCGATGGTGATGGTGACCGTCTTATCATGGTTGACCATACCGGCTATCTCATCGACGGTGACGAAGTGCTCTATATCATCGCGCGCGATGCCCTGCGTAATGGTCGCCTCAAAGGCGGTGTCGTCGGCACCCTGATGGCCAACATGGGCCTGGAGCTGGCACTGCAGACCCTGGGCATTCCGTTTGCCCGTGCCAAGGTGGGTGACCGCTACGTGCTGGAGATGATGGAAGAGAAGGGCTGGCGCATCGGTGGCGAGAACTCCGGCCACATTATCTGTCTGGATCAGACCACCACGGGTGATGGCATCGTGGCCGCCTTGCAGGTGCTTACCGCCATGCGCAGTGCCGAGATGCCGCTGGCCAAGCTGCGCTCCGGCATGAGCAAGTTCCCGCAGGTACTGGTCAATGTTCGCTTTGCCGAAGGCAAGGATCCGCTGGCTGCTGATGCTGTCATGGATGAGGTTGCCAAGGTGGAACAGGAGCTGGCGGGTCGTGGCCGCGTGCTGTTGCGTAAATCCGGTACCGAACCGCTGATCCGGGTCATGGTAGAAGGTGAGCATGAACCGCAGGTGCGTGACATGGCTCAACGCATCGCCAAACAGGTCGAATCGGCGTTTTAATGAACAACCAGGGCGGCTTTTTAGCCGCCCTGGTTGTATCTTGTTCAAACGATTCGAAAATTTAAAAATAGCACTTGTCAGCTGAGCATCCTCTGGATATTATCAGCCCCGCTTTCGCAAGGGAGTTGCCGATGGGACATCGCAAGCCGTTTGTAGCAGCCAACTGGAAGTTGCACGGTAGTAGGTCGCAGTTAGAGCAGTTTACGAGTCAGTGTCTGAACGGCGTTGACGGAAAAGTAGATGTGGTTCTCTGTCCTTCCCATGTGCATCTCGACTTTACCGCTTCACTGCTCAATGAGCAGAAAGTAATAAAGTTGGGGGCTCAGAATGTGAGTCAGCACGACACTGGCGCTTACACAGGAGAAATCTCGTGTCAGATGCTGGTTGAGGCAGGGTGTCGTTACGTATTGGTAGGGCACTCCGAGCGCAGGCGTCTCTTTGGTGAGACCAGTTTTATCGTCGCAGAGAAGTTTGCGGCAGCCAGAGCGGCAGGCTTGATTCCCATCCTCTGTTTAGGTGAGTCAGGTGCAGCGAGGCAGGCGAGAAGAGCCTTCGAGGTGATCGCCGAAGAACTGGATATCGTCATAGAGAAAAATGGCGCGATGGCTTTCGATAATGCTATCATCGCCTACGAGCCGATTTGGGCTGTAGGTACAGGTAAATGCGCCACACCCGAGCAGGCACAAGAGGTTCATTCCTTTATACGTGGTCGCTTGGCGGAGGATACTCCGGTAATAGGTGAGAAAGTTAGAATCATCTATGGTGGGAGCGTAACGCCGACCAATGCGAGAGATTTGTTTGCCCAGCCCGACATTGATGGCGGACTGATTGGCGGAGCAAGCCTCGATAGCGATGCGTTTTTAGGAATTGTTGAAGCGGCAAAGGGTGCAAGTTAAATGTACGAGATTCTTTTAGTCGTTTATCTGTTGGTGTCACTGGCTTTGATTGGTCTGGTGATGATTCAGCAAGGTAAAGGGGCTGATATGGGCGCCTCCTTCGGCGCAGGGGCATCGAACACAGTATTCGGCTCCGGTGGTTCAGGCAGTTTCCTGACCCGAACAACAGCAATTTTGGCTACTCTGTTTTTCGTTATCAGCCTGGTGCTCGGATCTATGTCCAGCAACAAGGTAAAACAGGGTAGTGAGTGGGAAAATATGCAACAAACCCAACAGGTTGAGCAGACCAAAGCGCCAGTGAACAAAGATACTGACGTTCCCCAGTAAGTGAGTTTTGCCGTGGTGGTGGAATTGGTAGACACGCTATCTTGAGGGGGTAGTGCTCTAGGGTGTGCGGGTTCGAGTCCCGCCCACGGCACCAATTAAGTAGTGAGCTCGGGTAACCGAGTGTATTATAGCCAGTCACTCTTGTATGAATAGATTGAAATGGCTATAATCTCGCACGATTTCGGACGCGGGGTGGAGCAGCATGGTAGCTCGTCGGGCTCATAACCCGAAGGTCGTCGGTTCAAATCCGGCCCCCGCAACCAAATTTCACGCATTTCCTACGCTCAGGAAGGCGGTCGCTGCGAGGCGACAATCAGGGTAAAGCGCCAAGCCCCGATTTGACATCGGGGCTTTTTGTTATGTGCAATTTACTCTGTATCGATCTCTATCTGGGCTTTATGCCCTTTTTTTGTTTTTCGGAGGGTGACTTTGGCTACGTTGGAACAACGTTTGACCGATCTGCTCGAGGCTCCGGTCGTTGCCTTGGGTTTTGAACTTTGGGGTATTGAGTTTATCCGTGCGGGTAAACACTCCACCTTGCGTGTCTATATCGACGGCGAGCAGGGTGTGACTGTCGAGAACTGTGCTGAGGTCAGCCATCAGGTTGGCGCCATCATGGACGTCGAAGATCCCATCACCGAGGAGTACTACCTCGAGGTATCCTCCCCCGGCATGGATCGTCCGCTGTTCAAGGTTGCCCATTTCGAAAAATACGTTGGCCAAGAGGCGGCGGTAACGCTTCGGATGGCAACAAATAACCGCCGCAAGTTCAAAGGCGTAATCAAAGCTGTGCAAGGCGACATGATCACCCTGACAGTAGATGGTAAGGACGACGTGTTGGCTTTCACCAATATCCAAAAAGCGAACATAGTGCCGAACTTTGGTTAACGAGGCTATCGGATATGAATAAAGAGATTTTGCTGGTCGTTGACGCAGTATCCAACGAGAAGGCGGTACCCCGCGAGAAGATTTTCCAGGCTCTGGAAACCGCGCTGGCGACTGCGACCAAGAAGAAATATGAAGGCGAGATTGAAGTTCGGGTCGAGATCGATCGCAAGACCGGTGACTACGACACTTATCGCCGCTGGGTCGTCATTGCGGATCAAGCCGCGATGGAGAACCCTTACGCTGAAATCACCCTGGAAGCGGCGCAGATTGATCAGCCGGAAATCCAGATCGGTGAGTATGTTGAAGACCAGATCGACTCTGTGACCTTCGACCGTATCACTACCCAGACCGCCAAGCAGGTTATCGTGCAGAAAGTGCGCGAAGCCGAGCGTTCACAAGTAGTTGATCAGTTTAAAGATAAAGAAGGCACCATCATCAGTGGTGTGGTCAAGAAGAGCAACCGCGACAACGTCATCCTGGATCTGGGCAGCAATGCTGAAGCCGTGATCTTCCGTGATGACATGCTGCCGCGTGAAACCTTCCGCCCGGGCGACCGTGTCCGTGGCCTGCTCTACGCAGTTCGTCCGGAAGCCCGTGGTTCCCAGCTGTTTGTCAGCCGTTCCAGCCCGGACTTCCTGAAAGAACTGTTCCGTATCGAAGTACCGGAAATCGGTGAAGAGATGATCGAAATCATGGGCGCTGCCCGTGACCCGGGTTCCCGCGCCAAGATCGCGGTGAAGACCAACGATCGTCGTATCGACCCGATCGGTGCCTGTATCGGTATGCGTGGTGCCCGTGTGCAAGCTGTCTCCGCCGAGCTGAGCGGTGAGCGTGCCGACATCGTGCTGTACGATGACAACCCGGCCCAGTACGTGATCAATGCCATGGCGCCTGCCGATGTGGCCTCCATCATCGTTGATGAAGACAACCACACCATGGATATCGCCGTGGAAGCTGCCAACCTGGCGCAGGCCATCGGTCGCAATGGTCAGAACGTGCGTCTGGCCTCCCAGCTGACCGGTTGGGAGCTGAACGTGATGACCGTTGAGGACATGCGTGCCAAGCACCAGGCCGAAAACGACCGCATCATGAACCTGTTCACCAGCACCCTGGACATCGACGACGATTTCGCCGGTCTGCTGATGGAAGAGGGCTTCTCTACTCTGGAAGAGATCGCTTTTGTTCCGGTCAACGAGCTGCTGGCTATCGACGGTCTGGATGAAGACATGGTCGAAGAGCTGCGCAAGCGCGCCAAAGATGCCCTGACCACCAAGGCGCTGGCCAAAGAAGAGTCTTTCGATGGCGTCGAGCCGTCCGAAGAGCTGCTCAATCTGAACGGTCTGAGCCGCGAACTGGCTTACGCTCTGGCGGGCCGTGGCGTGGGCACCCTGGAAGATTTGGCTGAGCAAGGTATCGATGACCTTGCTGATATTGAAGGGCTGACTGCCGAGAAGGCAGGTGAGCTCATTATGGCTGCTCGCAATATCTGTTGGTTCGGAGAAGAGCAGTCCGAGTAAGATCAAACGGAGGAAAATGAATGGCAGAAGTATCAGTCAAACAACTTGCCACTGACATCGACACACCGGTTGATCGTCTTCTCCAGCAGTTTGTCGATGCCGGTATCAGCAAGAGCAAGGCCGACGACATGGTTAGCGAGTCTGAGAAACAGGCTCTGCTGGCACACCTGAAGAAACAGCATGGAGGTGACGAGGTCGCCGCTCCTGCCCGCATGACCTTGCAGCGCAAGACCAAGAGCACCATCAGTGTTCAGGGGTCTGGCGGCAAGAACAAGGAAGTGCAGGTAGAAGTGCGCAAGTCTCGCACCTATGTAAGACGCTCGGCGCTGGAAGATGAACAGCGTCAGGCGGAAGCCGAGGAAACAGCGCGTTTGGAAGCAGAAGAAAAAGCTCGTCGTGAGGCCGAAGACAAGGCTCGCCTCGACGCTGAAGAGAAGGCTCGCCGTGAGGCTGAGCAAGCTCGTCGTGAAGCTGAGGAAAAGGCGCGGATCGAGGCACAATCAAAGGCTCGACAGGCTCCACAGCCCGCCAAAGCAGCCAGTAGCACAGCTCAGCAAGAGGCAGAAAAGATGGCCAAGCGCGAAGCAGAAGAACTGAAGCGCCAACAGGAACAAACAGCTTTGCAAAAAGCTGAAGAACTCGCCGCGAAGAAAGCCGAAGAGGCTCGTCTCATGGCGGAACAGAACTCGGCCCGTTGGGCTGAAGAAGAGGCCGCTCGCGCCAAAGAGAGCAGCGACTACCACCTGACCACCAACAAGCATGCGCAAGCCGCAGAAGACGAGTTGGATCGGAAGGAAGAGACCAGTCGTCGTACCGCTGCCGCAGCGGTCAAAGCCCCGAAAAAGGCTGGTCGTCGTGAAGATGACCGCGACTCTCGCAACCCGCGTGCCCGTAAAGGCAAGCGTGGCAAGGTCGCCATGCCGAACGCCATGAAGCACGGCTTCAACAAGCCGGCTGCCGTGGTGAACCGCGACGTCGTCATCGGCGAGACCATCACTGTGGCCGAGCTGGCCAACAAGATGGCCGTCAAGGGCGTTGAAGTCATCAAGGCGATGATGAAGATGGGTGCCATGGCCACCATCAACCAGGTGATCGACCAGGAGACCGCTCAGCTGGTCGCCGAGGAGATGGGTCACAAGGTTGTGCTGCGTCGTGAGAACGAGCTGGAAGAGGCGGTACTGTCCGATCGTGACGAGACCTCCGAAGCCAAGCCGCGCGCACCGGTCGTGACCATCATGGGTCACGTTGACCACGGTAAGACCTCGCTGCTCGACTACATTCGTAAAGCCAAGGTTGCTGCTGGCGAAGCCGGTGGTATTACCCAGCATATCGGTGCTTACCACGTCGAAACCGACAGTGGCATGATCACCTTCCTGGATACTCCGGGTCACGCGGCGTTTACCTCCATGCGTGCTCGTGGTGCCAAGGCGACCGATATCGTGGTACTGGTTGTTGCTGCCGATGACGGCGTCATGCCGCAAACCATCGAAGCAATCCAGCACGCCAAGGCAGCCGCTGTGCCGCTGGTTGTTGCGGTCAACAAGATCGACAAGCCGGAAGCGGATCCGGATCGCGTCAAGACCGAGCTGGCCCGTTACAACGTCATGTCCGAAGATTGGGGTGGAGACTGCCAGTTCGTGCACGTATCCGCCAAGTCTGGCGAAGGCATCGACGATCTGCTGGAAGCCATCCTGATCCAGTCTGAAGTGCTGGAACTGAAAGCGGTAGTCGATGGCATGGCCAACGGCGTGGTGATCGAATCCTTCCTGGATAAAGGTCGTGGTCCGGTTGCTACCGTACTGGTACAAGAAGGTACCCTGCGTCAGGGTGACATCGTGCTGTGTGGTCTCGAGTACGGCCGTGTTCGCGCTATGCGTGACGAACTGGGTCGCGAGATCAAGGAAGCGGGTCCGTCCCTGCCAGTGGAAATCCTCGGTCTGTCCGGTGTTCCCTCTGCCGGTGATGAAGCCACCGTTGTCCGTGACGAGAAGAAAGCCCGTGAAGTGGCGCTCTACCGTCAGGGCAAGTTCCGCGAAGTCAAGCTGGCTCGCCAGCAGAAGGCCAAGCTGGAAAACATGTTCGCCAACATGACCGAGGGCGAAGTGTCCGAAGTGAACGTGGTGATCAAGGCCGACGTACAAGGTTCTGTGGAAGCGATCTGCGATGCGCTGGTCAAACTCTCCACCGACGAAGTGAAGGTGAAGATCGTGGGTTCCGGCGTAGGTGGTATCACCGAAACCGACGCGACCCTGGCAGCTGCTTCCAGCGCCATCCTGGTGGGCTTTAACGTCCGTGCCGACGCTTCTGCGCGCAAGGTCATCGAATCCGAGAGCCTGGATCTGCGTTACTACTCAGTCATCTATGACCTGATCGACGAAGTGAAGCAGGCCATGAGCGGCAAGCTGGCCCCTGAGTATCGTCAGGAGATCATCGGTCTGGCTGAAGTGCGTAGCGTCTTCAAGTCTCCGAAGTTCGGCGCCGTTGCCGGCTGTATGGTCACCGAAGGTGTGGTCAAGCGTTCCAACCGTATCCGCGTTCTGCGTGACAACGTGGTTATCTATGAAGGCGAGCTGGAATCCCTGCGCCGCTTCAAGGATGACGTCAACGAAGTTCGTAATGGCTACGAGTGTGGTATCGCGGTCAAGAACTACAACGACGTGCGCGAAGGCGACCAGATCGAAGTTTACGAGACTGTTGAAATTCAACGGACTCTGTAAGCCAAGAGTCAGACAAAATAGGGGGCCGCGGCCCCCTTTTATCGCAGGATAGAATATGGCCAGAGAATTCAGCCGGACCCGTCGGGTCGGACAGCAGATCCAGCGTGAAATCGCGCTGATCCTGCAGCGCGAGGTGAAAGACCCGCGTATCGGCATGGTGACCGTTTCCGATGTGGAAGTGTCCCGTGACCTCAACTATGCCAAGATTTACGTCACCTTCTTGCAGCTGGAAAATGATGCCGAGCGCATCAAGGAAGGCTTGCTGGGTCTGACCGAAGCAGCTGGATATATCCGTAGCCTACTGGGCAGCGCCATGCGTCTGCGCGTGGTGCCCGAGCTGCGTTTCTACTACGACCAGACCCTAGTCGAGGGGATGCGTCTCTCCAACCTGGTGACCAACACTGTGCGTGAAGACAAGCGTCGCATGGCCGAATCCGGCCGTGACGAAGAAGCTGAATCCGCACCGGATGATACGACTGAGGATAAAGCCTGAGATGACCCGAAGACGTCGTTTCAAGGGCCGTGATGTGCACGGCATTCTGCTGCTGGACAAGCCGACCGGCCTGACCTCCAACGATGTGTTGCAGAAGGTCAAGCGCATCTACAACGCAGCCAAGGCCGGTCACACCGGCGCACTGGACCCGTTGGCAACCGGCATGCTGCCGATCTGCCTCGGCGAGGCCACCAAGTTCTCCCAGTATCTGCTGGAAGCGGACAAGCGCTATGAGGTGACCGCCAAGCTGGGCGAGCGCACCAACACCAGCGACTCCGATGGCGAGGTGGTCTCCACCCGTCCGGTGAACGTGGCAGTCGGTACCCTGATCGAGGCGCTGGACCAGTTCCGCGGTCCGATCATGCAGGTGCCATCCATGTACTCGGCGCTCAAGCACAACGGTCGTCCGCTCTACGAATATGCCCGCGAAGGCATCGAGATTGAGCGCGAAGCCCGTCCCATCACCGTATTCGAGCTCAAACTGCTGAGCTTTGAAGGTGATGAAGTGCGCCTCGAAGTGCACTGCAGCAAGGGCACCTACATCCGCTCTCTGGTGGATGATCTGGGTGAAGTGCTGGGTTGTGGTGCTCACGTCTCCCAACTGCGTCGTACCCAGGTTGCCAGCTATCCGTATGATCGGATGCTGACGCTTGAGCAACTCGAGTGCATCTTCGAGCAGGCCAAGGCCGAGAGCATCCCGCCGCGTGAGCAGCTGGATCCGCTGTTGCTGCCGATGGACACCGCCGTGGCTTCCCTGCCAGAGGTGAACATGCTGGCCGTTGTGGCTGCCTATGTGAATCAGGGCCAGGCTGTGCAGGTGGCCGGTGCGCCGCAAAGCGGTCAGGTTCGCATGACGGTCGGCCCGGAGCGCGAGTTCATCGGGGTTGGCGAGATTGATGATGATGGCCGCGTCGCGCCCAAGCGACTGGTGCGTTATCACGACGATAACAACGAGGAGTGATCCTCCTCGGGCGGTATCGGTATCACTTTGCCTGCGCGCGTCTTTATCATTGCGTAAAGGGGCGGGGACGATTATGATACCGCCCTCATTTCACGGCTGAATTAGAGATTGGCTGTGAACCTTTAAACACTCTACCGGAGTAATACCATGTCTCTAAATGCTGAGATCAAAGCTTCCATCGTTGCTGACAACGCTCGTTGCGCCAACGACACTGGCTCCCCCGAAGTGCAAGTTGCCCTGCTGACTGCCCAGATCAACCATCTGCAAGGTCACTTCAAAGAGCACTCCAAGGACCACCACGGTCGTCGCGGTCTGCTGCGCATGGTTTCCCAGCGTCGTAAGCTGCTGGACTACCTGAAGCGTAAAGACGTTCAGCGTTACGCTGCTCTGATCGCCAAGCTGGGTCTGCGTCGTTAATCGACCATCAGATTTCGCGAAAAAGGGGAACCATCAGGTTCCCCTTTTTTTATTGCTCTTCAAGCCGTTGCCTGCCTCACAGAATTCGCGTCGCCGCTTACCTTTTGCATCGAATCAAGTATACTTGTGCGCGAATTTAAAGAGCCAAATTGTAAAAAGGAAATTCACGTGAATCCTATTGTAAAGTCATTCCAGTACGGTCAACACACCGTCACTCTGGAAACCGGTGTGATGGCCCGTCAAGCCACTGCGGCCGTAATGGTCAGCATGGACGATACCTGCGTATTTGTGACCGTAGTTGGCAAGAAAGAGGCCGATCACGGCCGTGATTTCTTCCCGCTGACCGTCAACTATCAGGAGCGTACCTATGCTGCTGGTCGTATCCCGGGTGGTTTCTTCCGTCGTGAAGGCCGTCCGAGCGAAGGCGAGACCCTTATCTCCCGTCTGATCGACCGTCCTATTCGCCCGCTGTTCCCGGAAGGCTTCCTCAATGAGGTTCAGGTCGTTGCGACCGTTATGTCCGTGAATCCGGCCGTATCCCCCGACATCGTTGCCATGATCGGTGCCTCTGCTGCACTGGCCATCTCCGGTATCCCGTTTGGCGGCCCGATTGCGGCAGCCCGCGTGGGTTACATGAACGGTCAGTATGTGCTGAACCCGACCACCACCGAACTGCCGCAGAGCGATCTGGATCTGGTGGTTGCCGGTACTGCCAACGCAGTACTGATGGTTGAGTCCGAAGCGGCCATCCTCTCCGAAGAGGTGATGCTGGGCGCCGTGGTATTTGGTCACGACCAGATGCAGACTGTGATCAATGCGATCAACGAGTTTGCCGCTGCCGTCGGCACCAAGCCGTGGGACTGGACTCCGCCTGCCGTCAACGAAGCGCTGAAAGCCAAGGTTGCCGAGCTGGCGACTGCCGAGCTGGGTGAAGCCTACCGCATCACCGAGAAGGCTGTACGTTATGAAACCATCGCTGCCATCAAGGGCCGTGTGGTTGAGCAAGTTATTGCGTCCGGCGTGGAAGAAGATGCCAAGAAGATCGGCGAAGAGTTCCACAGCCTGGAAAGCCGCATCGTTCGTGGTCGCGTAGTACGTGGCGAGCCGCGTATCGATGGTCGCGATCCGGAAATGATCCGCGCCCTGAGCGTAGGTACCGGCATTCTGCCCCGTGCTCACGGCTCTGCCCTGTTCACCCGTGGTGAAACTCAGGCCATCGTGGTTGCCACTCTGGGTACCGAGCGTGACGCGCAGAACATCGACGAGCTGACCGGCAACCGTGCCGATCGCTTCATGCTGCACTACAACTTCCCGCCATACTGCGTCGGTGAGACCGGCATGATGGGTAGCCCGAAGCGTCGTGAAATCGGTCACGGCCGTCTGGCCAAGCGCGGCGTTGCTGCGGTGATGCCGAGCGCCGCCGAGTTCCCGTACGTGGTGCGCGTGGTGTCTGAAATCACCGAATCCAACGGTTCCTCCTCCATGGCCTCTGTCTGTGGTTCCTCCCTGGCGCTGATGGACGCGGGTGTGCCGATCAAGGCCTCCGTTGCCGGTATCGCTATGGGTCTGGTGAAGGAAGAAGAAGGTTTCGTGGTGCTGTCCGACATCCTGGGTGACGAAGATCACCTGGGCGACATGGACTTCAAAGTGGCCGGTACTACCGAAGGTATCACCGCGCTGCAGATGGACATCAAGATCGAAGGCATCACCAAAGAGATCATGGAGATTGCGCTGAAGCAAGCTCGTGGCGCTCGTCTGCACATCCTGAAAGTGATGGATGAAGCTATCCAGGCTCCGCGTGCCCAGATCTCCGATTTCGCACCGCGTATCCACACCATCAAGATCAATCCCGAGAAGATCAAGGATGTGATTGGTAAGGGTGGTTCCGTGATCCGTGCGCTGACCGAAGAGACCGGCACCAACATCGAGCTGGATGATGACGGTACTGTACGTATCTCCGCCGTGGCCAACGAAGCCGCCATGGAAGCGATCCGTCGCATCGAGGCCATCACCGCCGAGATCGAAGTGAACCGCATCTATGAAGGTAAAGTTGTCCGTCTGGCCGATTTCGGTGCATTCGTCAACATCCTGCCGGGCAAAGATGGTCTGGTACACATCTCCCAGATCACCGACGCTCGCGTACAGAACGTGGCTGACCACCTGACCATCGGTGACGTGGTCAAGGTGAAGGTACTGGAAGTGGATCGTCAGGGCCGCGTACGTCTCTCCATCAAGGAAGCGAACGCCCCGACCGAAGCGGCTGCACCTGCTGAGGCTGCTCCGGCCGCTGAAGAAGCGCCTGCTGCGGAGTAATCTGCTCGCCTGATACCGGACCTGTGCCGGTTGATGTAAAAAGTCCGGCTCCCCTTGGGGAGCCGGACTTTTTTTATGTGTAATAAGGGGATATATGATTACCTGCCGAGGATGGCGTACTGCATCTCTTGCAAGGGAAGCACATGGCGAGCAGCCCCCAGCTTGATCGCCTCCTTGGGCATGCCGAACACCACGCAGGATGCCTCATCCTGGGCATAGGTGTTGGCACCAGCCTCCAGCATCTCGCGCAATCCCCGTGCGCCATCATCCCCCATGCCGGTCATGATGATACCGGTGGCGTTCTTGCCGGCATATTTGGCGACAGAGCGAAACAGCACATCCACCGAGGGACGATGGCGGTTGATGAGCGGCCCGTCGACCACCTCGACGTGATAGTAGGCACCGCTGCGCTTGAGCAGCATATGTTTGCCGCCAGGGGCAATCAGCGCCAGCCCGGGGATCACCCGGTCATTGTTTCTCGCCTCACGCACTTCTATCTGGCAGACCCCGTTCAGCCGTTCGGCAAACATGGCGGTAAATTTCTCCGGCATGTGCTGCACGATGACAATGCCGGGGCTGACCCGGGGCAGGGCCGTCAGTACTGCCTCAAGGGCCTGGGTGCCACCGGTCGAGGTACCGATGGCGATGAGCCGCTCGGTGGTTTGTGCCATGGCGTGCTGATTGGGTGCCAGCATGGCATCGGCGTTCAGCTTGGCGCTGACTGGCACAGAGGGGGGCTTGCCCACGCGCTTGAGGTTAGCCTGGGCCGCAGCACGTACCGCCATAGCCAAGTCGTGGGCAGATTCTTGCAGAAAGCTTTTTATCCCCATGGTCGGCTTGGTGATGATGTCCACCGCGCCGGCAGCCATCGCCTGCAAGGTGGTCTCGGCCCCCTTTTCGGTGAGGGAGGAGCAGATCACCACTGGCGTCGGGTGCTCCGCCATGATCTTGGTGAGAAAGGTGATGCCATCCATACGGGGCATCTCCACATCGAGCACGATGACGTCAGGCCACTCTTTCTTCAGTTTTTCCTGCGCAAACAGGGGATCCGATGCTGTGGCGATCACCCGGATATCGGGCTCCTGATCCAGCACCGCTTGCAATACCTGTCTGACCACGGCGGAATCATCCACCAGCATGACCCGGATCTGCTTCATTCTCGCGACTCCCGTTGATGTGGCAGACGATGATGGCGGAGCCAGACACTACCGTTACTGAGTTCAAAAATCAGGCTTCGGTGGCCGCTATGGCCAAGATGGTGGGCTTTGATATCGAGCCCAAGGTGTCGGGTCAGCTGCCAGGCTGCCTCAATATTTCTGGTGGCCACATTGTTATCGCGTTTGGCGTAGTGTGGCTGGTCGAACATATTGCCGCCTCCGAACAATTTGATCTCGTATTCGTCGAGAGGGGGTGGATATTGCGCAATAGCTTGTAATAGCAAGGTGATGGCTTCATCGGCATAGCGGCCATCCAACAGGGTGGTTGGCCGCCCTCGAGTTGGCAGCATGTAGTGGCACATACCGCCCATCTTTTGTTCCGGATGCCACAGGGTGATGGCAATGCAGGAGCCCAGCACGGTTTTGAGGACAACATCCTCCTTGCCAAAGAAGAGTTCACCGGGTTGCAGAATCACCTCCCGAGCCATGATTTATCTCTTCTGGTAAATGGAGGGAGATACCAGCTGCAGTCCATGATGCAAGCCATGCAAACTCTCTGCATGGCTGACCAGCAGATAGCCACCGGGTTTGAGTTTGGGCACCAGCCGCTGCAACACTTGCCCCTTGGTCTCCTTGTTGAAGTAGATCATCACGTTTCTGATAAAGATGACGTCAAACAAGCCGATGTCCGGCAGATCCTGATTGAGGTTGATCTGCATAAACTGCACCTTGTCCCGTAACTTGCGATCGATGATGAAGATCCCCTCCTGCAGGCCAACACCCTTGAGGCAGTATTTCATTAAAAAGGGCAGGGGAATGTTGTGCGCCCGCTCGATGGGGTAACGGCCGCTCGTCGCCTGTTCCAGCACCCGGGACGAGATATCGGAGGCCAGGATCTCCCAGTTGAGGGGGCCACGTTTCTCCGCGAGGGTCATGGCCAGACTGTAGGGCTCCTCTCCGGATGAACTGGCTGCGCTCCAGATCCGCAAGGTGCGTTCACTCGGGAAGTGTGCAAGCACCTCCCGGGTCAGAAACTCGAAGTGTTTTGGCTCTCTGAAAAAGTAGGTTTCGTTGGTGGTGAGCAGATCGAGCGCCAGCTGCAGTTCGCTGCTGCGATCGTTCATGATGAGCTGGAAGTAGTCGTCATAGCTGTCCAGCTCATAGTGGCAGAGCCGTTTTGCCAAGCGGCTGGCAACCAGCGCCTTCTTGGCTGGAGACAGCTCTATCCCCGCCGTTTGATGAAGCCAGCGTTGGAAGCGGGAGAACTCGTCATCATGCAGCTGGGTTTGATACAAAACCCTGTCCCTCTACCTGTGTTGTCGGATGCGGGAGAGGCAATGCCTCTCCCGTGACTAGAACCGGACAAAATCGCCGTCGTTGATGGGGCGTTGTGTGGTGGAGGCCCGCTCCCGACTGTTGGCATTGTTCTCGTTCATAAAGCGCCCTCGGGTAGTGGGGTGAAGGTGCGAGGTGGCTTTGCCTTCTTTGGTGTGGGCCTCCAGGGTAAAGAATTCCATGGCCAGCTGCAGTTGCTCGGCCTGGCTGCTCATCTCTTCCGCTGTGGCAGCCAGCTCTTCGCTGCAAGAGGCATTTTGCTGGGTAACCTGACTCAACTGATTCATGGCCAGGTTGATCTGGCTGACGCCGGTGGACTGTTCATTGGAGGCGGCGCTGATCTCCTGCACCAGGTCCGAGGTCTTGTTGATGGAGGGCACCATCTGATCGAGCAGACGACCGGCTTTTTCCGCCATCTCGACGCTGCTTGACGCCAGTTCGCCAATCTCCTGTGCTGCAACCTGGCTGCGTTCGGCCAGTTTGCGCACCTCCGCCGCCACTACGGCAAAGCCCTTGCCGTGATCGCCGGCGCGCGCCGCTTCGATGGCGGCGTTGAGCGCCAGCAGATTGGTCTGGTAGGCAATATCGTCGATGATGCCAATCCGTCTGGCGATCTGTTTCATGGCATCGACGGTCAGTTTGACCGCTTCCCCTCCCTCGACGGCTTCTTTGGCTGCCTTGCTGGCCATGCCATCGGTGACCTGGGCGTTGTCGGTATTCTGGTTGATGCTGGCGCTCATCTGCTCGATGGAGGCGCTGGTCTCTTCCATGCTGGAGGCCTGTTCACTGCTGGATTGGCTGATCGACTGGGCAGTCGCGCTGACTTGCTCGGCGGCACTGGAGAGATTGTCAGAGGCGCCACGCACTTCGGTGACAATCTTGGTCAGCGAGGCGATAGTGGTGTTTAGCGAATCTTTGGTGGTGCCAAAAATACCGGGATAATCAGCCTCTATCTGTTGGGTCAGATCCCCTTTCGCCAGACACTGTACGACCCGGATAACATCGTTGAGGGTACTGTCGATCACTTCGGCAATCTGGTTTATCCCTTCCCCCATTGCCTGAAAGAAGCCGCTTTTACCCGTCAGCTCCATCCGGCGGTGCAGCTCGCCATTGATCACGGCCTGCACGATGTCGGACATCTCTTTCTCTATCATCACCTCCTTGGTACGGTCTGCCCACTCGACCACGGAGCCTAGTCGCTCGCCGCTATCGTTGAAGACCGGATTGGCAATCAGGGAGAAGGTGCGTCCCCCCAGCTGGATCTGGGTGCGGTAGGTGCTGTTGAGTTTGGCCAGCATGGCGCGCTGATGGCCGGGATTTTTATGAAAGCTGTCGATATTGGCGCCCATCAGCTGATTGGCATTGAAGCTGTAGAGCTCTTTTTTGATGTCGCTTTCAGCCTGATTGAGCATGCCGGTCACCGCCTCGTTCATGTAGATAATGTCGAGGTCGGTATCGGCGATCATCACGTTGGTGCTGGCGCAGTCGAGTGCCTTGCGAACCAGCCGGTTTTCATGAAGCAGCACCTGGCTATTCCTGATCTCGTGCCGGCTTTGCTCCAGCTTGCCGCTCAACAGGGCAATCACGTCGTTGACCGCGACGGCCACTTCACGCAGCGGGCTATCCAGTCCGGAAAGTTCGATTGCAGCCGGAGCCTGATCGTCTTCAATGGTGCGCTGTAATTGCCCGATAGCATTGAGTAGTTGGGCCTGCTGTCTTGCTTCGGCCGCGCGGCTTCCGAATAGTTTGCCAAAGAGTGAGTGGGTCATGAGCGTTTCCTTATGCTGCATGTCGTGGAGTATGGGGGCCTGTTCAGGAGGGTTGCAGGTTGCTTTGTGGCAACCTTGCCTGTGGCTGGGCCAGTTCACTGAGTTGAGCCATCTCATCGAGTGACAACACTTTTTCGGTATCGATGAGGATGACGAATTTGCCGTTGACCTTACCCATGCCGCTGATAAAGTCGGCCCGGATGCGGGCACCAAAACTGGGCGGGGGCTCGATATCTGCTTGTGGGATACCCAGCACTTCCGATACGGAATCCACCACGACGCCTATATCCTGACCCACAGGTTCATCGCCCTGTGGGGCCATCCCCTCAATGATGACGATGCAACTTCGGCGAGTGATGAGCGACGGGGCATTGCCAAAGCGGGCGTTCAAGTCGACGACCGACACGACCGCTCCTCTGAGATTGATTACGCCGCGAATAAAACCGGGCATCATCGGGATCGGAGTGATATTGCCGTATTCGATGATCTCTTTGACCCCCAGAATATTGATGGCGAACATCTCGTTGTTGATCAGAAATGTCAGGTACTGAGCATCGCCACTGCTCTCGTCAGCGGCCGCTGATGGCACCGTGATGTCGGTGGGTGTATGCATGGTCGCCTCCGGTTAGAAACGGACAAAATCCGCTTCATCAATGGCATGGGATGATGGTTGATTGGGCTGGCTGGCCCGTTGTGGCGGTGCGATGAAACTGCCTCTGGGAGGTACCCCCTTGTGGTTGGCCTCATGAACTCTGGCATTAACCTGGGGGCGTTTTTCCAGTGCAAAAAAGGCCATGGTTTGTTGCAGTTCACTGGCTTGCGAGCTCATCTCTTCCGCCGTGGCAGCGAGCTCCTCGCTACTGGCTGCATTTTGCTGCGTGACCTGATTGAGCTGGCTCATGGCCAGGCTGATCTGGTTGGCCGCGCTGGCCTGTTCCCCGGAAGCCGCATTAATCTCTTGTACCAGATCAGAGGTTTTACGAATGGAGGGGACGATCTTCTCCAGCAGGCTGCCGGCCCGCTCTGCCTTGCTGACGCTGTCGGAGGAGAGTTCGCCAATCTCTTGCGCCGCGATCTGGCTGCGTTCCGCCAGTTTCCTCACCTCGGCGGCAACTACCGCGAAGCCTTTGCCATGCTCTCCGGCGCGAGCCGCCTCGATGGCCGCATTGAGGGCCAGCAGGTTGGTCTGGTAGGCGATGTCATCGATGATGCTGACTTTCCTGGCGATTTGCTGCATGGCCGTCACCGTCTGTTGCACGGATTGACCCCCTTCTGTGGCCTCCAGCACCGAGTTACTGGCCATGCTGTCGGTGATCCTGGCGTTCTCGGTGTTCTGGTTGATGCTGGCGCTCATCTGTTCGATAGATGCGCTGGTCTCCTCCACACTGGCCGCCTGCTCGCTGGTGGCCTGACTCAATGCCTGCGCCGTATTGCTCACCTGATTGGAGGCATTGGTCAGGTTGTCGGCGGCGTTACGAACCTCTTCGATGATATTGGTTAGCGCAGTGATGGTCTGGTTGAGGCCATCTTTGGTCTGGCCAAAAATACCGGGGTAGGGTTCATCGATCCGCTGGGTCAGATCCCCCTTGGAGAGTGCGGTGGCGATGCGCATCACATCTTCCAGGCTGGTATCCGTGACATGGGAGAGGCGATTCAGCAGCTCGGATACCCGTTTGATGTAGCCCTGGCGATCCTCCAGTGCAATCTTGTGGCTGAAGTCTCCTTGCTCGACGGCGGCGGTGACCAGGGTCTCGATATCCGTGATCAAGGCCCCCAGCTTCTTGACCATGTTGTCCATCGCCATCAAGAGCTGACCCGCTTCATCATTGGACTCTATCTTGATCGATACATCCAGATTGCCATCGGCCAGACTATTGGCCACACGCAGGGCCTGCTCAATGGGAGTGATGATGCTCTTGATCAGCAGGGTGCCAAACCAGGCGGCGAGCACGATGCCGACCGCGATAACCACCGCCATGGTTATCAGCATCACGTCATACCAGGATTGCGCCGCGGTATATTCCGACTTGGCCACATTGAGCTGCAGGTTCACCAGCTCGGTGATCTTGTTGCCTATCGGGTCGATGGAGCCATAGAGGGTGCCGTCAAAATTGTTCAGCATGCCGGCAATCATGCCGTGCTGGGTGGCGAGGAATTTCTCCAGCTTGCCAATATCGGTATCGGCCGCGTTGAACAGGGTGCTCGCCTCGGCTGACAAGCGCTGCTCCTCCGGGGTGAGAGTGGTGGATTGGTAGTGCTGCCACTCGCTCTTGATGGTCTGCTGGGCCTGTTTTATCTGATTCAACGCCTCTTCTGCCGGGATCAGCCCCGCATTAGCCTTGTTGAGGTTGTCGATGATCGAGACGGCATAGCTGTCGGAGATGGTCTTCAGCTGCTTGAGGGGAACCACCCTGTCGTTGTACACGCGCTGTAGCCCGGTATTGCTGCTCTGCATGTTGTATAACCCGAGGCCGCCAACGGCCAGCAGCAGCAGGCAGAGCAGGCAGAGCAGCACGATGAGGCGCAATTTGATGGTGGAGTTTTTAAACATGATGGCCCCCTCAGTTGAGGCTGGATTGAGGTTGGTTGCGCGACACCGTCAGTTGTTGAGCTGACAGGATTCCAGGGTGATCGCGTGCTGGATGAGTGAGGGAATGTCGAGGATCAGGGCGACCTCTCCTCCCCCCAGAATGGTTGAGCCACTGATGCCCTGCAGGCGCTGGAACAATTTCCCCAACGGTTTGATGACGGTCTGGAATTCTCCCAGCAGTTCATCCACCACCAGTCCGGATTTTTTGCCTGCGTGGCTGACCACGACAATGTTCTCGCGCCGCCCCTTGCTGCCATTGGTATCGAAGTAGTGTTGCAGGCGGATAAAGGGCAGCACCTCTCCACGCAAATTGATGTAATTGCGCCCCTGGGTGTCTGCCAGTGAACTCTGGGTCAATTCAACGCACTCGATCACCATATCGAGCGGAATGACGTAGTGGGTGTCGCAGACTCGCACCAGGAAGCCGTCGATGATGGCGAGGGTAAGCGGCAGGCGGATCTGCACACGGGTGCCTTTTCCCGGGATGCTGTCGAGATCGACCGTACCACGCAGGGCAGTGATGTTGCGTTTGACGACATCCATGCCCACCCCGCGACCGGAGAGGTTGGTGATCGACTCGGCGGTGGAGAACCCCGGCTCGAAGATCAGGTTGTATATCTCCTGATCCGTCAGCGTGGTGGTTGCGCTGATCAGACCGCGTTCGATGGCTTTTTGCTGGATCCTGGCTTTGTTGAGACCGGCGCCGTCATCCCGAATCTCGATGACGATATTGTTGGAGTCGTGATAGGCGTTGAGATTCAGGGTGCCGCGGGGGGATTTGCCTGCCAGCAGCCGTTGTTCTGCCGATTCGATGCCGTGATCCATCGAGTTTCTGACCAGATGCATCAGCGGATCGCCGATCTTCTCTACTACCGACTTGTCCAGTTCGGTCTCGGCTCCGGAGATCACCAGAGTGATATCTTTGTTCAGCTCCTGACTGACATCGCGCACCACCCGCTGGAAGCGGTTGAAGGTATCGCCGATAGGCACCATGCGCAGGCGCAGCGCGCTGTCACGGATCTCTTCCACCAGCATGGCAATGACCGAAGTAGCTTCCTGCAGCTGGCTTTCTCGGGTGCGTTGGGCCAGCAGATTGGCCCCTGAACTGGCGACCACCAGCTCCCCGACCAGATTGATCAGATCGTCCAGCTTGTCGGCATGTACCCTGACGTAACGACCCTCTTTACTCTTGCTCTCCTTGGTCTGGTTCTGTTTTTTCAGGGCTGCATCGACCACGGCTTCATTGACTGCTCCCTGCGCAATCAGGATCTCCCCGAGTTTGGGCGCTTGTTCAGCCGGGGTGGCTTGTTGTGCCTGCAGACCGTTGGCCAACTCCTCTGCGGTCAGTGCGCCGGTGTTGACCAGCAACTGGCCCAGCATGGCGTTGTCTTCCGGTAGCGACTCGATCAGGTTGATGAACTCGGCGATCTTGCTGTGGGGCGGCAAAATGGTGATCTGGCAGTCATCTCGGACAAATTCAAAGACATCGCTGATGGCCGTCTTGTCTGCCTGCGAGTCGAAGTCTATCTCGTAGCCGAGGTAGCAATTCTCAGGATCGAATTGCTCCCAATCCGGTAGCGCCTGATGGATGGTCTCCACCGAGCAGAGGGTTCCGAGTGTGCCGAGATAGCGCAGAAATGCGGCGGGATCCATGCCGTTGCGCAGTACATCGGGACCAAAACGCAGGGAGATATGCCACAAGGAGGCTGAGCTGGTAATGCCCCCCTCTTTTTCGATCCTGGGTTCCGGCTTATGCACCGTATCTGGCAGCGTGGCATGGGGGACGCACTGATGACGGGTGAGGGCGAGCCTCAGCCGTTCATCCTGGTTGGCATCACCATCGCTTAACATGCTGCCCTGTTCCGCAACGACACTGATGAGCGTCTGGATGTGATCACTGCTCTCCAGCAGATCCTTGATAAGAGGGGAGGTGACGGTGAGCTGCTGATTGCGGATCTGGTCGAGCAGATCCTCGACGATATGGGTAAACCCGACGATGGGCTGCAGACCGAACAGGCCAGCCGACCCCTTGATGGTGTGAGCTGCACGGAAGATAGCGCCAATCAGCTCGCTATTGTCAGGGTCAGCCTCCAGTGAGAGCAGCGCTGACTCCATCTCTTCGAGCAATTCGCGTGCCTCGGCGATATAGGTTTGTAAAGCCTGATCAAGATCGATGCTCACGGTGACTCCTTGTCATGCTGGCTCAGGGCCGTTCGCCATGGGTGATGAGGGTGGGGTCGCCAAAAAAGGCCGAGAGCTGGCACAGCTCCAGCAGTTCAAGCACAACATGGCTATGCCAGACCAGCGCCAGGGAGGAACCTTGCTGCAGTGCGGTTTTCTTTGCCGCCAGCAGCAGTTGCAGCCCGGCGCTGTCTATCTCGGATACCGCCGCCAGATTCAGCTCCAGTTCGAGCCCCTGATGCAATAAGGGCGAAAGGGCCTCTTTCAGCTCGCTGACTGTATAGATGGTGATCTCGTCCGGCAGGGTCACCACCACCTTGTTGTCGAGCCGCTCGCTCTGTAGTTGCATGATGCGCTTCGGATCACGGCATGATGAGTTTGGCGACAGCGGCCAGCATCTGCTCGGGCTGGAAGGGCTTCACCACCCAGGCTTTGGCTCCTGCGGCTTGTCCTTCCTGCTTCTTGCTGTCTTGCGATTCGGTGGTCAGCATGATGATGGGGGTGAATTTATAGCTGGCCAGCTTTTTGGCCTCTTTGACGAAGGTAATGCCATCCATGTTCGGCATGTTGACGTCACTGATGATCAGGTTGATCTTCTTGCCATCAAGTTTGTTGAGCGCATCTTTGCCGTCAGAGGCTTCCATGACCTCATAACCGGCTCCCTTGAGGGTCATGCCCACGACTTGGCGAATGGTTGCCGAGTCATCCACGATCAGGATCGTTTTGCCCATATCTATCTCCTAGAAAAATGTGATGTCGGCGCTGCTTGGTTGCGCTTTGGTAGAACGGGTGGTGCGACCATGGTGAATATTGCGCTGCTCGTCGGTGGCGTATGAGAGCTCCATCTCTGCCAGCCAGCGATTGGCATCGATCTGGATTGGTCCAGATGAATTGCTGTGTTGCTCCGAAGCGATCAGGTGGCTGGAGAGGCTCTCCATGTTTTGTCTGACGTGGCTGAGGATCTGGCTGACCCGGTCTTGAAATTGCAGCGAGACAATGACGCTGGAGATTTCGCGATGGATATCGGTGCTCTCGTTTTGCAACAGGGAGGCGGATTCCGCCAGGCTGTCGGTGGCATGGCGAAAACGAGCCAGCACCTGTTCAATGGTCTGCTCCGAATTGAGCGCCGAGGCGTGATCCCGTGCGGCAGCATTTTCGGCAATCTGGAAGGCGCGACCGATAGCGGTATTGATGGTGTCTACCTTGTCGGTCATCTTCTGGGCTGTTTCGCTGGAGAGGCGGGAGAGGTTACGCACTTCATCAGCTACCACAGCAAAGCCACGACCGGCTTCCCCTGCCCGTGCCGCTTCAATGGCGGCGTTTAGGGCCAACAGGTTGGTCTGGGAGGCGATCTTGGCCACATCCATGGCCATGGTGTTGAGCTCTATGGTGTAGGTGGTGAGGCTTTTTATCTCACCCAGCATGGCGTCCCGATTGGCCTGGGCGGAATGCAGGATGGCAACCACCTCATTGAGTTGCCGCTGGCTCTCGCTCAAGACGCCGGCCATGCCACGGGAATTGGCATCACCCAGTTCGCCGGCTGCCAGATGGGAGGCATTGACCGCCTCTTCCAGCTTGTTGGCAAGCCCGCTGAAGCGCTGGGTCAGGTCAATCATCGCCGCTTCGGTTTGTTGACGAGAGTTTTCAATCTGTTGGGACCAGATGGGCAGCGCCTTCTCGCACACCTGTTCCAGCCCGACGATGGAATGGGCGATGGCATTCGTAGCGGCGGGTTCTATCTGTTCGGTACGATTGCGGTGTATGTGCTGATGGAAGTGACTCGATGTCCAGAGGGCTGCGGCAATGGCAACCAGCACATTGAGCAGCAGGTAGAGAGGTGACAGCGCATCGGCGAGTTGTAGCAACAGGCAGCTCAGCAGACCGAGCCCGATGCAGCAAATCCAGCAAACCGGTTCCCAAAGCGGTGTGTTCACGCCACTTTTGTGTTGTGCCATACGTAGCTTATCCCTGTGCAATTATTTGGTAAGAGGTAAAGAAGCGGGACTGCAACAGTCATGGTGCCCCTTGAAGCTCTTTTCTTTATTTATAGTTGGCACAATAAGGTTAGCGGAAAAAAATAAATTGGCTGCAAATCGGATTTGTTTGTATCAGCGATTGCTGTATCGAGAGCATTGCGAAGGGGGAGCAGAGAGAGGTGGGGGAAAAAAAGAAGAGTAGGAGCCTGACGGTTCAGGCTCCTGATGAGGATCAGGCCTCGTTGGCGTGGGCCTTCTGGCAACCTTCGACGGCGTGGGCAATCAGCTCCAGCGCGCTCTTGTCGCACGGGGGCAGTTCAGCCTCGCACTTACTGATAGGGGTAACACGATCACCCCACTTGATGATGGCGGCACCCCAGGTCAGACCGGCACCGAAGGCTGCGGTGAGCAGATAGGAGTTCGGCTTGACGCGGCCCTGCTCCAGCGCTTCGCACAGGGCGATGGGCACGGTGGCTGCGGAGGTGTTGCCGTAGTTTTCGATGTTGACCATTACCTTTTCCATCGGCGCGTTCATCCGCTTGGCGAGGGTCTCGATGATGCGGATGTTGGCCTGATGGGGGACGATCAGGTCGACCTGCTCCGGCGCAATACCGGCCTGCGCCAATACAGTGCTGGTGGCTTCACCCATGCCGCGCACAGCGCGTTTGAAGATCTCCGGGCCTTCGAAGTTGAAGGTGAACAGGCCGTCGACATCGGCAAAACGCACCCGATCGGTACCGAAGTTCGGTACGTGCAGGATCTCCCGCGCTTCGCTGTCACAGCCGAGCTTGTTGGCAATCAGGCCACACTCCTGCTCGCTTGCCTCGATCACCACGGCACCGGCGCCATCGCCAAACAGCACGGCGGTATCGCGGCGTGCCCAGTCCAGCAGATAGGTGAGGCGTTCGGCGCCAATCACCAGCACCTTCTTCATCATGCCGGTCTGCACCAGCGAGGTCGCGACGGAGAGGGAGTAGACAAAACCGGTACAGGCAGCGTTGAGGTCAAACACGGCGGCGTTGACGGCCCCGAGCTTCTTCTGCACCGCAGAGGCGGCGCTTGGCAGCAGGTTGTCCGGGGTGGCGGTTGCCAGGATGATGCCATCGAGATCGCTGGCTTCCAGACCGGCGCAAGCGAGCGCGCGGCGACCGGCCAGGGTAGCGAGATCCGAAGTGCTGACATGGGAGATCCGGCGAGCCTTGATGCCGGTGCGCGGATAGATCCACTCGTCTGACGTATCCATGATGGTGCTGAGGTCATCGTTGGTCAGCACGGAGGGAGGCAGGCATTTGCCCCAGCCGGTGATATTGGCGTATTTCATCTTGTTACCGCTTCTCAAAGTGGATCGCCCGCGGGCGGAAAATCGTGCAATTATGCCGTACGAGACAACCACTGTCATCTTGTGGTCATGGTTATGTGCAGGGCGAGCAGCTGCGTCAGCTGGCCGCAAAGGGCTGCAACGTGCTGAACATGGCAGGAAATTTTGCTTAAAACGCGGGGCTCGTCTGCCCTAAGATAGGCGTTTCGCCACCGATGAGGGTATCCCTTGCTCAGAGTCAATCTCAACTTGCTGCCGACCCTCAAGGTGCTGCTGGAGACCCGTAATATCAGCCGCGCCGCCGAGCTGCTGCACCTGAGCCAACCCTCCATCAGCAAGCAGCTTGCCCAGTTGCGTAGCGAGTTTGACGATGAGTTGCTGGTGCGGGAGGGGCAACGCTGGCTGCTGACGCCGCGTGCCGAACTGCTGGCTGCCCAGCTGGCGGATTCTCTCGGTGCGCTGGAGCGGCTCTACGAAGCGCCCGGGTTTGACCCGAGCCGCTGCGAGCGGGTATTTCGGCTCGCTTCTTCTGATTACGTTGCCCAACATATTCTGCCCGATATCTGCGCCGCGCTCGCCAACGAGGCGCCGTTGGCGGCGCTGGAGTACAGCCTGTGGGACAAGCGTCAGCTGCCGCAGCTGTGGCAGTCCGAGCTCGATTTGGTCTCCACCATCACCGAGCAGGTACCGGATCAGATCCGTGGTCTGCATCAGGGGGAAGATCGGCTGGCGGTGCTGATGGGACGTCACCATCCGCTGGCAGGCAAGGCGCTGAGTCTCGATGACTATCTCGCCTGGCCTCACCTGCAGGTGAGTGGCGGTGGTGACAAGGACAGCCCGGTGGAGCAGGTGCTGGCGCCGCAGGGACTGAGTCGGCGCTGGTTTGCCAGAGTTCCCTTCTTTCAGGCGGCGGTGGAGGTGTTGCTGCGCACCGATTGCCTGATGACCACCCCGGCTCATATCGCCTGGCAGCTCTCCTGCGGTCATGGGCTCACCTTTGTCGATCTGCCCTTTGCTACCCGCGACCAGCAGTATCATCTGCTGTGGCACCAGCGTCACCATCAGGATTCAGCCCACCGCTGGTTTCGCGAGCTGGCCTACCCCTTCCTGCGGGATCACCTGCAACGCACCGTCGGCGAGAGTCGCAAGCAGCTCGATCTTGGTGATTAGCCCCAGTCAGTTGTGTGGTGCTATAGCCATCAGTTATGGGTTCTATTCATAACTTTCACTACTGGCATAATGGCTCAGCCCGTACCCTGAGTGCAGGTCATCATATCGAGCACAAAAGAGGAAAAGCATGGAACTGACGAGTTGGCTGGCACTGGCCGCAATCTGCGTGATGGGCGCCATCAGCCCGGGGCCGAGTCTGGCGCTGATCATCCGCAACACGGTGCAGGGCGGGCAGGGTCACGGCGTCGCCACCGCGCTCGGTCACGGCTTCGGAGTCGGTATCTATGCGCTGGTGACCGCGCTTGGCCTCTCCATTCTGATCACCCAGACCCCGATCCTGTTTGATCTGATCCGCTACGGCGGCGCCGCATTTCTTGCCTGGCTCGGGGTGAAAGCCTTGCTGGCAAAACCAGTCAGTGGTGAAGCGAGTGAAGAGGTGCACCAGCTGCGTGGTCGGCAAGGCGCCTTTGAAGGTTTTATGGTGGCTTTCCTCAATCCCCAGCTGGCGGTCTTCTTTATCGCCCTGTTCAGCCAGTTTGTGCGAGCCGATACCGGCTGGAGCGAAGGGGGCATCATGATGCTCACCGCTGGCGGGATCGACGCCGTCTGGTACGTGCTGGTGGCGCTGGTGCTCTCGCGTGGGCCCGTACTGGCGTGGCTCAAAGCCAAATCCTTCGTGATCGACAAGGTGAGCGGTCTGGTGCTGCTTGGGTTGGCCTTGAAGGTGGTGCTTTAGTCCTCTCGTGGGCGATCTGTTGCTGGCAATCAAGGTGGTTCTCTAATCCTGCATTTTTGGGATACCTTAAGCGGGATCAAGGCAGGCGGGTGGTGAATGGGCTAGAGTAGCGCCCATTTGCTGTCCGCCCTGATCCCGAGACCATGCACCAGAACAAGCACCCGTTAAGCTATAACAACCGGTTGGAGCTGCTGGCTCCGGCCAAGAACCTCGCCTACGGCATCGAAGCCATCAACCATGGTGCCGATGCCGTCTATATGGGGGGCCCGGCCTTTGGCGCCCGCAGTGCGGCGGGCAACTCCCTCGAGGATATCGAAGCGCTGGCGCGTCACGCCCACCGTTTCGGTGCCCAGGTCTTTGTCGCCTTCAATACCTTGCTGCACGATCACGAGCTGGAGCAGGCCCGACGGCTGACCCACCAGATTTACGAAGCCGGTGCCGATGCGCTGATCGTGCAGGATATGGGACTGCTGGCGCTCGACTTGCCTCCCATCGCGCTCCATGCCAGTACCCAAACCGACAACCGCACACCGGAGAAGGTGAAGTTTCTGCAGGATGTGGGTTTCTCTCAGGTGGTGCTCGCTCGCGAGTTGTCGCTGGCGCAGATCCGCGAGATCAGTGCGGCGACCAATGTGCAGCTGGAGTTTTTTATCCACGGCGCGCTCTGCGTCTCCTACAGCGGCCAGTGCAACATCAGCCACGCCCGTACCGGCCGCAGTGCCAACCGCGGTGAGTGTGCTCAGCTCTGCCGTCTGCCCTGCTCGCTGCAAAAGCCGGATGGTGAAGTGTTGGTGGCCGACAGCCACCTGCTGTCGCTCAAGGATATGGATCAGACCGACAACCTGGAGGCCTTGATCGAGGCGGGGATCCGCTCCTTCAAGATTGAAGGGCGCCTCAAGGGGCTCGACTACGTCAAGAACGTCACCGCCTGGTACCGCAAAAAGCTCGACGCCATTCTCGACAGCCGCACCGATCTGGTGCCCGCCTCGGCAGGTCGTTGCAGCTACAGCTTCGAGCCGGATCCGAAAAAGAGCTTCAACCGCGGTAGCACCGACTACTTCCTCAATGGTCGTCAGCAAGGGATCGACTCCACCAAGAGTCCGAAATATGTGGGCGAGCCGCTGGGGCGTGTCACCAAGGTGACGCGTGACGGTATCGAGATCGACGGCAAGCAGGTCAGCCTCAACAACGGCGACGGTCTCGGCTTCTTCAAGCCGAACAACGAGCTGGTGGGGATGCGCCTCAACAAGGTCGAAGGTAAGCAGTTACTCCTGTCAGAACGCATGCCGGGGTTGAAAGTGGGCACCGAAATCTACCGTAACCACGATCAGGCGTTCAGCAAGATGTTGGAAAAGGCGAGCGCGGATCGCCGCATCCGGGTCGATATGGTGCTGGCAGAGTGCGATGAGGGCGTGAGCCTCACGCTTACCGATGAGCAGGGCATTAGTGCCGCGGTGACGCTTCCCTGTGACAAACAGCCTGCCGACAACTCGGAGCGGGCGTTGCAACAGGCGCGTGACCAGCTCGGCAAACTCGGCAATACCCTGTTTGTGGCGCGCAAGATTGAGTTGGCATTCACTCACCCGCTATTTATCGCCGCATCACAGCTCAACGGCTTGCGTCGGGACGGAATCGCCGCGCTGGAGGCCGCGCGCGTGGCCAGCTACCAGCGTCCCGAGCGACGCATCGCCCTGCGGGATATCAGTTATCCCCAGCACCGTCTCTCCTATCTTGGCAACGTACTGAACAGCGCCGCCGAGCAGTTCTTCCGCGAACACGGGGTGGAGCGTATTGCCCCCGCCTACGAGGCGAACAAGGAGGAGGGTGAAGTGGTGTTGATGATCACCAAGCACTGCATCCGTTACAGCCAGAACCTCTGCCCGAAAGAGGTGCCCGGTCTCAAGGCCGAGCCGCTGGAGCTCAAGATGGGTAAAGACACCTTCCGCCTGCGTTTTGACTGCAACCGCTGCGAAATGCAGGTGATGGGGAGTTTGAAGAGGTGATTTCCAAACCGCAGTTCTGTTAAATCAGAGCGGGTCAGGAAGAAATAAAAAGCCCCGGAGCATGACTCCGGGGCTTTTGTTTGTGGCATTAATGGTTGAACTGTTCGACCTCTTCCCTGTTCGGAATGGAGCTTTGCGCCCCCATGCGGCTGACCGAGATGGCACTGGCACGGTGGGCAAAGAGCACGGCATCACGCAAGGATTTCCCTTCACTCAGCGCAACGGTTAATGCGCCATTGAAGGTATCGCCAGCAGCGGTGGTATCTTTGGCATCGACCCGGAAGCCCGCAATGATCTCCTTGATGCCATCGGCACTTTGCAGATACGCCCCCTTCTCACCCAGCGTGATGATCACATTCTTGACCCCTTTTTGCTGCAACAGGGTGGCGGCCGCTTCTGCGCTGGCGTGATCAGTCACCTTGATGCCGGTCAGGATCTCGGTTTCTGTCTCGTTGGGGGTGATAAGGTCGATATAGGGATAGACATCATCACTCAAGGGTTTGGCGGGTGCCGGGTTGATAATCACATAGGTATTGGCCTGGTGGGCCTCTTTGGCTGCCAGCTCCACCCCATCAATCGGCGTTTCCAGCTGCATCAGCAGGTAGTCTGCCTGGCGCAGGCTATCGAGTTGCTCGGTTACAAATTCTTTGGTCAGCATGGCATTGGCGTTGGGGGCAACACTGATGCAGTTGCAGCCCTGCTCATCGACCATGATAAGGGCCAAGCCGGTGGCCACATCGTCCAGTTGAACCATTTTGCTGGTATCCATACCGGATTGCTGATAATCCGCGATCAACTGGTTGGCAAAATCATCTTTACCCAGGCAGGAGATAAAACTGAGTTTACCGCCCATGTTGCTGACGGCTACTGCCTGGTTGGCGCCTTTGCCACCGCGAGCGCTGAAAAACTCATAGCCGATGATGGTCTCGCCTTTTTTTGGCAGATGGCTGGATTTGTTAACCAGATCCTGATTGGTACTACCCAGAACGACAATTTTATTATTCAACATGATAGTTATCCTGTATTAAATGCTATTCGCGGCGATGATCAGAGCAATGCCAAAAATATAGAAAGCAAACATAGCGTTGATGAGCTTGTTGGTTCCGGCTGGTGCGCTGGCAAATTCACGCCAGACAAAGACACCCCAAATAACGGCAATCATGGTTGCACCCTGACCGAGGCCATAGGAAATAGCGTAGCCAGCCGGGCCAGAGGCCAAAATGCTGAAACTCATGCCAATACTCCAGATAATGCCACCGAGAATACCGACCGCATGCTCTTTAACGGTCCCTTTGAAGTAATCGCTACCATTAATAACCGGGCCAGAGATGGGCTTCTTCATCATGATGGTATTCCAGACAAAACTGGAGAGGAGTACACCAATGGCAAAGAAGACCAGCGCGGAATACGGAGTGAGCAAACCGGCTGCCGGTGCAGAGAAATCAGCGGCCATAGAGGCTGCGACAAAGCGATAGAACCAGCCCATGACCACACCGGCAATGATGGCAGTGATCAAACCACGCATTTTTGCGCTCTGCTGCTGCTTGAGACGGCCGTAAGCAATAGCAGTCAAGATAATCGCAACGGTGACACAGGCTACGCCGATAAAGAGCACATAAGGTTCGCCAACCGGTACGGCCAGATAATTGACGATAACGCCAAGTACCAGTGCAATCCCGACGCCAACCGGGAACGCAACAGCCATTCCCGCCAGCGCAATAGCGGCCACCAGCAAGATATTACCCAGGTTGAAAATGATGCCACCGAGGATGGCCAGGCCAAAGTTTTGCCAATCAGCTTGCTGTAAATCGGCTATAAAGTGGCGACCTTCATCACCGGACGAGCCTAACGTGAACGCCAGCAGCAAGGTAAACAACAGGATGCCGATTGAATAGTCCCAATAATATAACTGGAATGGCCATTTCTTTTCATCAACCAGCTTGGTGGTGTTGGCCCAAGAGCCCCAACATATCATGGTAATAATACACATGATAATCGCAATGGAGTACGAGTGGATGACTAACATAAATACCTCTGTCAGTAATAGTGTAAATAGATTGGCAGTTAATTTGGTTGCAGTGTGTTGTTACAAATTATTTGTGGATAACCTTGCTTCAACCAGAGATGTGTCTGGCATATTTGATGCTCCACGACGTTCGACTTTCAATGAAGCGAACGCATTGGCAAAAATCAGTGCATCTTCAATCGATTTACCATTGGCGATAGAGGCAGCAAGCGATCCATTAAATGAGTCGCCGGCCCCGCTGCTATCAATTACGGCTGCCTTGTGCCCAGCCAAATGAAAGTGGCGGTTCCCGTTAAAATAGTGGCACCCTTTATCACCCAGCGTGATGATGACATGTTTAACCCCCAGCTTATATATTCTTTCTGCCGCCAGTCTGGCTGATTCATGATCATTGATAACAATGCCAGACAAATCAGATGCCTCAATCTCATTGGGGGTGATGATGTCGACAAAAGGCAATATTTTCTTCACGCTATCATTATATGGCGTCGGGTTGAGAATGGTCGTCGCACCACTTTTCTTTGCATAAGTTATTGCAAGTGACATGATGTTGAAGTTGTTTTCCAGTTGGGTCAAAAAAACGCGACAGTCACGAATATAATCGAGATCATGAATGATATCATCCACTGTGATGTGGCTGTTGGCACCCAAGTTAATTGCAATTTTATTTTCGCCAGAGGGTTGTGATACCAGAATGATGGCATTACCCGTTGGGTGCTCTGCATCCTCAAGAATATTCAATGAGGCAATATTGGCATTCGCCAGGTAGTTTTTGGCTCTATCGGCAAACAGGTCCTGACCTACCTTGATGGTCAGGTGGACCTGATCATTTATTTTTGCAGCCGCAATTGCCTGGTTTGCTCCCTTGCCACCACCATAATATTTAGTAGAGTGTGCCAGCACACTTTCCCCAACTTTTGGAAATTCATTTACTTCTAATACAATGTCAATATTGAATGATCCCAATATATAAATCTCTGGAGAGGTTTCATTGGCCCTGCTTACCGCAGGGTAACTCCTGGCCTTGGTGGTGGAGGGAGCCTCAAGCAGAGTCGATATATTGTTGATGGATGTTGATTCAAAATAGATGTCTTCATCATGTTTGATCAATCTGGCACCGCCATAGAACATTTCGCAAAGACGCTTGTCAGCTAGCGCTTGTAAATCATTGCGGATCGTTCTTTCGGTCACAGAAAAAGTACCGGCCAACGCTTTTACACTGACTTCTTTATCAATTATCAGGCGCGTTTTGATCAGGCGTTGTCGGTCATTTTTATTCATTCAATATGGATTCGCTAACGGTCATTAAAAGTGGTTTGTGGTCAGCATAATACTAATTGAGCAGAGGGTAAAAATGAATGGCAATCACACTTGATAATCTGGAACGGAAAGGAAATTTCCATTTCAATTGTTGTGTTTTCGTTGGGGCATGGTTGTTGGATGTTGCGCCATTACCTTAATGTGAAGGCTATCATACCTGTTTTGTTATTTAACGTTGCGCCATGTGCTCTCAATTATCATTTATGACGAGGTATAGCATATAACGTGTGATATTCAGGTAGCGTGGCTTGTTGTGGCATTACGCTGGCTATTTTCCAGATCCAGCAACATCTTTTTGATCTCCAATCCCCCCGCATAGCCGGTCAGGCTGCCGTTTTGGCCGATCACCCGATGGCAGGGGACGATGATCGAGAGCGGATTGCGGCCATTCGCCGCGCCCACTGCCCGCACTGCATCGGGTTTGCCGATAGCGCGGGCAATATCGCTGTAGCTGCGCGTTTCGCCGTAGGGGATGTCGCACAGCGCTTGCCACACCGCTTGTTGAAAAGCAGTGCCGCGAGCGGCAAGGGGCAGGGAGAAACGCTGCAAGCGACCGGCAAAATAGGCGTCAAATTCGGCGAGGAATGGGGCCAGAGCCTCGCGCTCTTGTTGCCAGCCACTCATATCGGGCAGTGCCCGCAGGCCCGCCACAAAGTCTACGTGTACCAGACCAGATTCATTGATGGCGACCAGCAGATCGCCGCAGCGGGTCGGCAGGATATTGTAGCGGATCATGGGGTTCTCTCCTGTTGTCGGGTATCTGGCTGTTGTTCGTTGCTGGTGGCATGGAGCAGCAAATTGGGCGCTTCACTCATGGCATGCCACAGCCAGCTGGCCGCATAGCTGCGCCACGGCTGCCACGCCGCGCTTTGCGCCAACACCTCCTTCACCGGCAGCTTGGCACCGCCTCCCAGTGCCTTTTGCAGCACCAGATCGGAGGCAGGGAAGGCGTCGGTATCCAGCCCGCAGCGCAGCCGCCAGTAAGAGACTGTCCACGGCCCTATGCCCGGTAGCGCCAGCAACTGCTCGTCACTGGCTGTCGTGAGGGTCAGTTCGCCGCTGGCTAGCGCCTCGGCCATTCCCCGCAGGGTGCGAAGGCGGCTGCCGGGCATGCCGATACCGTCGAGATCGAGTTCGCACAACTGGGCGGGGGTCGGCAGTTGCGCCACTCCGAATTGCGCCCCGGTGCGGGCTACCAGTCGCCCGAGCAGGGTGATGGCCCCCTTGACCGATACCTGCTGGCCGACGATGGCGCGCAGCATCACCTCGTACTCATCCCAGCCGGCGGGCAGCCGCACGCCCGGCCAGCGCGCCTGCAAACGGGCTAGCAGCGGATCCTGACCGAGCCGATCGCCGATCCGCTGCATATCGGCATCGAGATCCCACATCCGGCGCACCCGATACAGCAGATCGGGCAGCGCCGCGAGCGGCAGGTCATGGACGGTGAGCTGCAGGCTATGCCCCTTGCCCTGCGCGATGCGCACCAGCGCGACCTGATCGCCGACCCGGTAGCGCCGCTCATACACCTCGCCATCCACCCGTTCCAGCCCGGGGATCGCCCGCAGCCGGTAGAACGCCAGCATGGCCGCCACGTCATAAGGGGGGCGGTAGGGCAGTTGCAGCGTCAGGGTTGCGCCGCGCGGCTCCGAAACACTGTCGTCAGCCGTCTCGTTACAGTCCTCCTGCTGGCGCAAGGTGCGTGGGGCCATCCCATAGGCGTTCAGCCAGGCATCGTTGAAGCGGCGGATGCTGGCAAAACCGGCGGTAAACGCGATGTCGGTGATGGGCAGCCCGGTTTCGGTCAGCAGCCGTTTTGCGAGCAACAGGCGGCGCGTCTGCTCTACCTGTTTTGGTGAGGCGCCGAGGTGCTGCTCGAACTGGCGGCGAAGCGTGCGTTCGCTTATTCCGGCCTCTGCAGCCAGTTCGGCGAGCGTGCCATCAGCCAGCTCACCACGATCGATGTGCGCCAGCAGACGTGCCAGCTCACCCGGCAGATCGCCACGGGCGGCGGGGGCCAGCTCCGGCCGGCAGCGCAGACAGGGGCGCAGCCCATATTGCTCGGCGGCAGCGGCGCTTTGGAAGTAGCGCACATTGTGCTCGTGCGGTGGCCGTGCCGGGCAGACTGGCCGGCAGTAGATGCCGGTCGAGATCACGCCGGTAAAGAAGCGGCCATCGAAGCGCGCATCGCGGGCGAGCCGTGCGGCGTGGCACTGTTCGCGGCTGAGGGCGTTGATCCGCTCATCGTGTGACGACTCTGGGCTTGGCTTTGCATTCATTGCATGGCGCCTTTGCTGGGATATTTTGCTGGAACAGATGGCAAGAGAGTAAGGGGACGCGGGGGCCGTGACTAGCCAGAAACGGACAGGGATAGCAAAAATCGGCTACCCCGTCGTTTCACCCGGAGCGACTCGGCAGGGGGATTGACTCAACTTTATTTTCCTTGCGAGATTAGTGGTGTTGCAAGCTGATTAAAAATTGATAACAGATCACATAATTATCTTTTTCCCATTGAGATGAACGGTTTTGTGTTGTTCAATCGAGTCAGTTAATTTTTAGTGATTATTAAGTCGCGCTCTTTACGGCCAGCGGCCGACCAATAACAACAACACTTGCCAAGGATGATAAGTGAACGACTGTACGGCATGGCCCCATTGCCGGGGGTTTAGTCTGATCGAATTGCTGATCGCCATGACGGTTGTCAGCATTCTCGCGGCCATCGCGCTACCTGCATATCAGGGGTATCTGCAACAGGGACGTCGTTATGAAGCGCAGCAGCAACTGCTGGAGCAGGCGCTCGCCCTCGAGCGTATCTATACCCAACAGGGCCGTTATCCAGACACGTTTGACCCCCCTTCCAGCACGGATTTCTACCAGTTCAGCTACAGCCAGCAAGACGCTGGCGACTATCTGCTCAAAGCCATTCCTACGACGCGACAACAGGATGAGTGCGGCACTCTGACGCTCGATCACACCGGTTATCGCGCGGCCAACCGTCATGACTGCTGGGGATCATAAGATGAACGTGCGCGGATTTACCCTGATTGAGTTGATGGTCACGGTCGGCATTGCCGCCATCTTGCTGCTGGTTGCGGTGCCCTCCATGAGTCAGCGCCTCGCGGCCGAGCGGCTCGATCGCTCTGCTATCGAGCTCGCTTCTGCCTACCGTTTTGCCCGTAGCGAGGCGGTCAAGCTGACTCTGCCGGTGGTGCTGCAGGGCACCGAGAGTGGCGGTTGGGAGGTGATGGTTGATAGCAAGTTGCTGCGTCAGGCGGCAGCACCCGCTGGCGGCGTGGTGATCAAGCCGTTTGAGCCGATCCGGATCGCGCCAACCGGCAGCAGCCGCCACACCGAGATCACTCTGGCCAATCGACTCGGTGATCAGCGCGTGCTCTGTGTGGCGCCGAGCGGTCAGCTGTTGCAAGGGAGCTGCTCATGAGACACGCCGCGCCTGCTCGCCAGCAGGGTTTCAATCTGGTGGAGATCATGGTCTCCATGGTGTTGGCGGTGATGGTGTTTCTCGGTCTCGCCAAGGGGCAGATGGTCTCGTTGCAGCAGGCGCACTACAGCCTGCAGAGCACGCTGGCCACGATCGAGGCGAGCAACAGCGTGGAGCAGATCTGGAGCTCGCTGTGCGAAGTGCAGCGCAAGCCGGAACGGTTCACCCAGGCCGATTTTCTCGCCCGTTTCACCCTGCATGATGGCCACCGGCTGGTGCTGCCGAACCGCTACAGCGATAACTTTGTGGTCGCTATCGAGTGGCAGGATAAGCGAGTCTCCGGTGCCAAGCGGGTAGAGTTGAACGCAGGATTTCCCCCCCTATGCTGAGCATTCCTTCCCGACAGCGAGGCGTCAGTCTCGTCGAGCTGATGATCTCCATGGTGCTCGGCCTGATGCTGATACTGGCGATATTTGCCGGGTACGTGCCCATCAAGAGTACGGTCGAGCAGAGCAAGGCGCTGGAGCAGGCAAACGAAGTGCTGCGCTTTGCCACGCTGACCTTTACCAACAGCATCAAGCAGGCGGATCAACTGATTGCCGTCACCCCTGATCGCCTGACGCTCGTCTTCAAGGTGGAGGGGGGCAGTCAGGTGCTCTCCTGCCTTGGCAACCAGAAAACCGCCGATTTTACCGAGCAATACCGCTTCACGCCGCCGGTACTCAGTTGCGATGACGGGGACGGCGCGCGCCTGTTGCTGGCGCATCTTCAGGATCTTGAATTCGGCCAGCAGGGGACGCTGGTCAATATCCGCATCTTGCCCGAAGGGCTGCCCGGCTATCTGGAGCCGGGGGTAGAGGTGCAGGTGGCCCGTCGCAAGGCGGTCTGGGCGGCCGCGCTGGCCACATCCGGTGCCAACGCCACAACTGGGGGAGCAGGATGAACAAGGGATTGAAGAGGCAGCGGGGAGCCGTATTGCTGGTGGTGCTGGTGGTGAGCCTGCTGTCGAGTCTGTTGGTGTTTACCAGCATTCAGGAGAACCAGTTGCAGACTCGCCTGAGCGGCAATTTTCACAAGAAGATCAATGCGCAGCTGAGTGCCGAGCAGGGCATGAATGAGAGCTATCGCGCCCTGCATCAGGCGCTTGGCGCCGAACCGCGCATCGAGTGGGATCGGCTGGTGCAGAAGGTGCCGGGCAAGGGCGAAGGGGCGATGGCGGGTAGCCGCTTCAGCATCGAGCAGCTTGATACTGAAGCCGACAGCAAGCTGGCGCTGCAGAGCCATGGCCGCTATCTGGAGGGAAATGCCAGCCTCAACGCGCTGTTTGCCCTCAAGCGCGAACCCGGCAATCTCATCTTTCAGGACTCGGTGGTGGCGTGTGAAGGGCTGAGCCTCTCCGGCAGCGGTCTTATCGATAGCTATGACTCGCGTAAGGGTAAATATGGCGGCACCAATATCAACCAGAATGCCAAGGTGGCGACCGTTAGCGACAAGGCCAATGTGGTGCTTGATGGTCACTCCCCCATCTGGGGCGATGTGCGGGCGACCGGCTCGGTGACCCTGAACGGATCTTCCCCTATCTCCGGCAACGTGAATGCCGGGAGCGACGTCATTATCTCTCCCTCTTCGGACAAGATTGTCCGGGTCTCCGGTAATGTGAAAGGGGGCGGCAGTTTGACTCTGAAAGGGGGGCGCATCGGTGGCCAGGTGGCGGTCAATGGCAATGTCTCCATGGACTGGGGCACCAGCATCGACAGTGGCAAGCTCAGTTATGGTGGTGCGGGCAGTTTCAACGATCAGGCGAACCAGAAGTATCTGGACCCCCAATACCGCACCCATCCCAAGCTGCCACCGGTAGCCGGGCAGGTGTGTGACCCGCTCAATGTGGCCGCGCTGCCCAACTCTCCCAAGCTGGCCAATTTGCCACCGAATGGCCCGTTGACGCTGGGGGCCACCCAGCAGATGGTGCTGACTACGGATCCCTCCACCGGCTCGGTCACCAGCAGTAACCAGAACAAGCCCGGGCTGCCGCTACCCGGTAAGGGGGAGCTGTTTGGCAAGGAGCAGACCGTGTATCAGCTCGATAGCCTCAATATGGGGTCGGATGCCAAGCTCACCATCAAGGGGGATGTGGTGCTGCTGATCGGCAAGGATTTCACCATGGGTGGCAGTAACCAGTTGACGGTCGAGCCGGGCAGCAGCCTGACCCTGATCGTCAGCGGTAAGATCGATCTCGGGGCTGGAGCCGAGGTCACGGCAGGCAAGCAGGGGCTGACACCGGCAGGTAATCCGGCGATTTCCATCTATTCCGCATACAGTGGCAAGGATGGAGTCAAGCTGTCAGGCAATACCCCGCTCTATGCCGCCCTCTATGCTCCGCTCACCGAGATGAAGATCGCCGGGAGTGGCGGTCTGTACGGGGCAGTGCGCGCCAAGCATCTGACCGAGAGCGGTGCGGGCGGGGTGCATTATGACGAGGCGCTGGGCATGGCGGATATGGGTGAGGATCAGGGGCCGCCGCCGACACTGGCACTGCGGCAGTGGCACTTTGTGCAGTGAGGCTGGCGAGCCGCTAAAAAGGATCGAACGGGGCGCGCAACTGTGAGAAGGTGGAGATCTGTCCACCCAGCCGTTCACTATTGAGGAGTGCTCCATGCCAGGCCCCGCTCGTGCCGGTGCCCTGATCTATGCCAAGGATCCGGGCCTGCTGACCCAGTTTTACCGTACATTGCTGCAGATGGTGGTCTGCAGTCAGGATGAGCAGCTGGTGGTGCTGGAAAACAGCGATATCCAGCTGCTGATCCACGCCATTCCAGTGCCCTATGCCGAGCAGGTCGTTATCAACCGCCCGCCAGAACTGCGGGAAGAGGGGGCCATCAAGCTGTTCTTCACTGTCCCCAGCCTTGCCTGGGCAGAAGCGAAGGCGGCGGATCTCGGCGGCGGCCTGCTGCCACAGCAGTGGAATGGGCCCGGCTTTGTGGTGCGTAACGCCTTCGATCCTGAAGGCAATATCCTGCAACTGCGCGAGTTGCTGGGTTCCCCTGATCCCCTCTGAATCCTCTCTTTTTACAGCATGGTGGTGGGGCGTGCTGTGCCATGCACCGCCATAAAAATGAACCGCCATAAAAACGGGGCCCTGTAGTGGTCAACTAAAAAGGGCCCCGTTCTGCTGTTAGCTTACTGCGCTCATTACTTCAGGTAGCGCTGTTCCAGATGCTGGCGCAGCCAGTGCGGGTTGAGCGCTTCACCGGTGGCACGGCGCACCAGCTCGTCGGTGCTGTGCAGGCTCCCTTGTGACCAGATGTTGCGTCCGAGCCAGCCGAAGATCTCCGGCAGACGGCCCGCCGCGATCACCTCACCCATGGTGCCCAGCTCTTTTTCGAGCGCAAAGCGCAGCTGGGCGGCATACATGGCGCCCAGGGTGTAACTCGGGAAGTAGCCAAACGAGCCGTCGGTCCAGTGAATATCCTGCATGCAGCCATTGCGGTAGTTGCCCTTGGTGGAGAGCCCCAGCCACTGCTGCATCTTGGCGTCCCACAGCTCGGGGATGTCGGCCACCTCGATCTTCCCTTCCACCAGATCACGCTCCAGCTCGTAGCGCAGGATAACGTGGGCCGGATAGGTCACCTCGTCCGCATCGACCCGGATAAAGCCCGGCTCGACCCGGCTGTAGAGCCTAGCCAGATTGTCCGGCGCAAACGCCGCCTGCTCGTCGAAGTGGTGACGAATGCGTGGCGCCAGCAGTGTGAGGAAGGCCGGATGATGGCCCAGCTGCATCTCGCAAAACAGGCTCTGGCTCTCGTGGATTGCCATGGAGCGCGCCTCGGCCACCGGCTGACCCAGCAGATGGCGCGGCAGCCCCTGCTCGTAACGGGCGTGACCAGTCTCGTGCACTATGCCCATCAGACTGGAGACAAACTCCTGCTCGTTATAGCGGGTGGTGATCCGCACATCGGTCGGCACGCCGCCACAGAAGGGGTGACTGCTCACATCGAGGCGACCGTGGGCGAAATCAAAGCCGAGCAGTCCCATTACCTCCTGACCGAGCGCCTGTTGGCTCGGGATGGGGAAGGGGCCTTGCGGCAGCAGCAGTGCATCGCCCTTTTGCTGTTCGCTCACGGTTTGAATAAGGTTCGGCAGCCAGCTGGTGAGATCGCCGAAAATCTGATCGAGCCGTGCGCTGGTCATGCCCGGCTCATAGAGCGCCAGCATGGCGTCGTAGGGGCGCACGCCAAGCGCATCGGCTCGCAACTGAGCCACGTCACGGGAGAGTTTCACCACCTCCTCGAGATTGGGGGCAAAACCGGCCCAGTCGTTGTTCTTGCGCTGGCTGCGCCAGGCGTGCTCGCACTTGCTGCCGGCCAGCGACAGCGCTTCGACCAGCTCACCGGGCAGCAGGCTGGCATCTTGCCACTGGCGCTTGATCTCGCCGAGGTTGGCGCGTTGCACTTCATCGAGCGGCTCGCTCTCGGCCTTGGCTATCCAGTCGCCGAGCTCGGGAGCTGTGCGCTTCTGGTGGATCAGCAGACCGAGTTCGGCCATCGCTTCGGCGCGAGCATCGTTGCCCCCTTCCGGCATCATGGCCGCCTGATCCCAGCCGCAGATGGCGGCGAGGTGGCTAAAGCGGTGGATCTGCTGCTGATGTTGTTCAAGCTTTTGATATGACATGGGATTGTCCTTGTTATCGTCCCTGATGGTATGCCGCCCCGTACCTGGCATGATCGGGGCCGTTCGATGCTAACACCGCCGCCGCATCGTTGACCACCTTCACGCAGGCGGGCCAAAGGCGTGGGGGCGAGAGGCGGGTTAGCCGAGCCGCTTCTGGTGCCGTTCGCGGTTTTCCGCTTTTTTGCGTTCGCTTTTGCGCAGCAGCACGTAGAGGGCACCGCTGCCGCCGTGGCGACGCTCGGCGCTGTGGATCGCCATGACGGCGGGCAGTTGCGGCAACCAGGCGCTGACATAGCTTTTCAGCAGGGCGCGCGGGGTGCTGCGCTCCCCCTTGCCGTGCAGGATAAGCAGGCAGCGGATATCCCGGACTTCACAATCCGCAATGAACTGCACCAGCGTCTGGCGCGCTTCGTTGAGGGTTTTCTGGTGCAAGTCCAGGCTGGCCTGAAGCTCGTATTTGCCGAGCCGCAGCTTCTTGTAGACCCCCTCCTGCACCCCATCACGCTTGAAGCCGACGATCTCGTGCGGATCGCGCATCTCGATGGCCTCCATGGTGAGGTGGTCGAGGGCGAGTTGCTCGGCGGTGGCAGCCTGACGGCGAGCGAGCTGCGCCTCGGTCGGGACGGATTTGGCCGCATGGGGATGGATGTTGTCGCTGCGAATGGGCCGCACGTCGGCCACTTCATTCATAAATAGCGAGAGTTCGTCGTTATGAGACACGGCAGGCTCCCCATAAGAAAAAGTGGCGGCCATTATAACGGCCGCAACCGGCACGGAAAACGGGGAAAGGGGGAAGGGGATAAGAGGGGGCAACGTATGGGCACTGGTGCCGTCTGGCCCGGGAATCACAGTCGCGAACAATAAAACAGCACAGGCGGTCAGTGTGAGCTGCCGCCTGTGGTCAGAGGATTATTTTCCCTCTTTGGGCTGTTGAGAATGGGGTTGCTGTGAATGAGGCGGTTGCGAGTGCATTACCTTGTAGATGAAGTAGGCCGCGTAAGAGCTGATGAGCAAGAAGGTGCCGATAATCACCAGCATCGACATCAATCCCACGCTGTTGCCAAACATCAGGTCCAGCCAAAAGTCCATTTTATTGCTCCTGTCACCCGGTTGATGACAGGCATGATAAATACCTCTTTGCCCCGTCCGGGATGATCCCGATCAACTCCCTTGCAGGTTGTTTAATGACCAGCACGATCTGTGATCGTTCTCACTGGACTCCTTGCTACCGAGCCTGCACAGGGCCCGGTGTGGTGAGCGGGGTAATGCGCCACCCTTGCTGCTCCAGCAACGCCAGCAACCCCTGTTCGCCGTAAAGGTGCAGGGCGCCTACCACGATAAAGCTCTCGTTGGGCAGGGTGGACCATTTTTTCAGCCAGTTGTGGTTGCGCTCGGCCAGCAGGGTCTGCTCCATCCAGCTCTGTAGCGCGGGGGGCGCCATCTCCTCCTTGAGCAGATTAATAAGCGTCGCCTCATCTCCCTGCTGCCACGCCTTCATCACGGCGGCGAACCCACTCTCCAGCATCGGTAGCTCATCCAGGGTGCTGGCGAGCATCAGGGTCTGGTTGTCACCCACGCTGGCCAGATAACCGAGCTGCTCCAGCAGGGTTTCAAAGCCCACCACCGGTTTGCCCTCTCTGGCGGCCCGGGTGGCAAAGTGCTGGTCTATCCCTAGTTCACTCTTGAAGTCGGAGCGGGCCATGGCGGCCTGAGTCAGGGTAATGGCCGCAAACCAGGGGCGCAGGGTGGCGAGGGTCGCCTCGTCGATGCCATAGCGGGCGCCCGCCATCAGGGTGCGTTGATAGAGCTCGGAAGGCAGATGATCCTTGAGCGGTTTGCCATCCACCAGTTGGGTGAGGGAGCCGGTCTGTTGCCACTGATCCGGCGTGATGCTGTTCATGTCCACCTCCATCACCAGTGCTCGGCTCTGCATCCAGGCGCGCTCGACCGGCTCGGGCAGCGGATAGAGGGCTGGCTTGCCCGCATGGATGGAGCCCTGCAGCCAGTGTTGCTGGTTGCCCTTGCTCACCCGATAGAAGGCGGGATCGGCAAAAGCGTGCAGCGGTAGCAGCAGGCAGAGCAGGAAGGCAAAGAGGGTGCGATGAAATCTCATTGGGGATCCTTAATATGCGCCGGGTGACTTCTCTTGCTGACAATAGCTCCTATGATAAGTCCTCATTTCAGATAACCAAGAGGTTTGCCATGCCCCATCTTCGTTTTCGCGCCGTGACGCTCGATACCCTGCAACAGGTGAGCGTCCCGCTGCTGGCCGAGCTTTGCGAGCTGACCGGCGGCAAGCCGGAGTTTGTCACCATGGAGCGGGTGGAGAGTTGCTGGATCCGTAACGGTGAGCCAGAGGCGGGATTTCCGTTTGTCGAGTTGCACTGGTTCGAACGGCCGCAGGAGATGCAGGATGCCGCCGCGCGCCTTATTACGCGCCATCTGAAGCAGGTACTGGGGGAGCAGACCTATGTGGTGGTGCAGGTGATCCCCCTGGTCAAGAGTGCCTACTACAGCAACAGTGAGCACTATTGAAGAGCGGGATAAACAAGGTTGGCGGATTGGATCACGCCGCTATACAGCTAACCCAATCCGGGCGGCAGGATGCTTGTCGTCAATCACCGGATCAGGCCGATTTGGCCAGCAGTTTGTCGAGCCAGCGAGTGGGCAATACCCGTCGCAGGAAGGCAAACAGCCGGGTCGGAGTGGTCACCGGATAGCGCGCCTTGGGATGGGCGTGGGTCAGCGCATGGAGCAGCGGCGGGATGCAGGCTTCGCTGGAGAGGGTAAAGCCGCTGGTGGCCCCCTCTTTTTCCAGCCGCGTCAGGGTCTGGCGGTAGGCCGACTGATGGCGGCTCTGGGCCGGATCGATGTGGCGCAAGAAGGCGCTGCGGGCATTGGCACGAAAACGGGTATCGATGGGGCCCGGTTCAATCAGGCTGATGTGTACCCCGCTTCCCGCCAGTTCGAGGCGCAGGGTATCGCTATAGCCTTCCAGCGCAAACTTGCTGGCGTTGTAGGCGCCGCGATACTTCATGGCAACCAGCCCCAGTACCGAGCTGTTCTGCACTATCCGGCCCTCTTTGGCCTCCAGCATCGGCGGCAGCACCTGACGGATCAGATGGTGCCAGCCAAACAGGTTGGTATTGAATTGCTCCCTGAGCGCCTCGGTGGGCAGATCTTCCAGCGCCCCGGGTTGGCCATAAGCGCCATTGTTGAACAGGCCATAGAGGCGCCCGCCCGCCAGATGGAGCGCCGCACTGGCACCCAGCTCTATGGAGGCGGGATCCGCCAGATCCAGCTGTACCGCCAGCAATCCCTGTTGCTGCAAGCGGGCCACATCTTCCGCCTTGCGCGCCGAGGCGATCACGGTAAAACCGTGCTGCCCCAGCGCCTGTGCGGCGGCGAGGCCAATTCCGCTGGAACAACCGGTGATCAGAACAAAACGGGGCATGATGGCGTCCTTGTGACTGCTGACAGATGCGTGCGGGCTGGTGAGCGGATAAAACCCTTATCCGGCTCGCATGTTAGCCTGCTAACCGGAAAAAAGAAAACCGGGCCAAGTGGCCCGGTTTGCTGACATCGTATTGCCTGATTACATGATGGTAAACGGCATGATGATGTGGAACTTGACGTCATGCTCGGAGGTGAACATGTTCGGGTAGTACCAGCTTCCCTTTTCGTCCTGTTCGTTGTTGTAATCGGTGTAGTGCAGTTTGAACAGGGTGCCTTTCAGCTTGCCATCTTGTACGGTGTACATAACATCAAAGTTGGCGGCCCACTCTTTACCACCAGTGACGGTGCTATAACCATCTTCGGCATCCCAACCGTAGGCACCGGATACACCGACAGACCAGCCAGGCGCACCTACCAAGTCATCCAGCGAGCGAGTCACGCCGAAGAACAGCGCTTTCTCGTTGTTTTCGTTCCAGTCGGAGCGGGAGTCCCACCAAATTTCGTTGGCACCCTGGGAGTTGCCGTAGCCTTTTGTCAGACGGGGCAGGTAGTTACCCATGTCGCCTTCTGCCTTGGTCCACATACCTTCCAGACGGAAACCGTACTGGGCGTAGTTCCAAGCCGCAGTCAGCGCTTGTTGCCATGCCAGACCATCGTAGTCATTATTGTCGGTGTCAGAACCGTAGAACTGATAGCTGGTGGAGAGGCCGCCCAATACGTCAAACTTGTGAGCCAGTTTGAAGTGGTAGCTGTCCATGTAGCCTTCGGACTGACCGAAGGAACCAGTCACAGCAGTACCATTCTCGAAGGTGTAACGTGCGGCTAGAGCATGGATGTAATCGATTTGATTTTCGTCAGAGTATTGATTAGCTGCACCCGCGTAGTTACCGGCTTTGGAGAAACCATTGGTGTCTTTAAACCAAGGGGCTTTGTATTCATCTGCGATAGCATAGGTCAGGTAGAGACCGCCGAAGTTGCCTTCAATTTGGCCACCACGATAGGTACCCGGCTGATAAGACCAGTTAACGCCCATTACACCCGGGACATAAAGCTGGGTCAGGCCACCTTTGGCTGTGATTGCACCGTCCATGAATTTCAGTTTCAGTGCAGCATTGGAGAGGCTGGCGCCATTTTCAGAATGGCCATCACCTTGTGACCAGCTGTTACCCCAGAAAGAGAACTCGTTCTCTTCGTTAACAGGGTTACTTTCGTCAACAGCAAGGTTAGCCGCTGCAAAACCGCCTACATCAACACCGATCGTGTCCCACGCATAACCAGAGTTAAAGTTCAGAGCAGCTTGAGCTGTGGAGTGGCTTAGATTGGTGTGGTACTGACCGTCACCTGCACCTTGTTTGCGGTCACGCTCACGCTGGAAGTAGAACAGGCCACCGCTCAGTTTGGCATCATCGGCAAAGGCCTCATAGGATTTGCCGTAGGTTGGGCTCATCATGTCCTGAGCAGCCAATGCCATGCCGGGGGCGACCAGAGCGGCTACCACAGCGGCACTCAAAGCGGCGCGCTTGAAGATCACTTTTTCCATTTTTATTGCTCCTGATTTTATGGACTTAGCTTTTTTTTCCGGCAGTTGGCATCAGGCCTACCGCTCGGTATTGGCATTGCAATCAAAACCCCGAAGGGCAAAAAATCTTGTCTTGGTTACCTGCAAACCCGGATGTCTTGGCACATCTGTAGTTCGCAGTCCTGATCATCACATGTTGTTTTTTTATGTTCCGATTCTTGGCTATCGGACAACTCCAAGAGTACGTTCGCGGTGCGAAATATCAATGAAAAGTTCCCTCAACGTTTCAAAAGTATGACCGAGTGCAAATAATCATGGGCAAGGTCGTAAACAGCCTCGTGGCAGGTATCACGGTAATGAAAGCGTTTTCTTGTGGCTGCGACCAGCGCCAGTGCGGGTTTTCATACTGCAGCGGGGAAGGGCGCAGTTAACCGGCAGGTAACAGATAATTTTGTGGCGCAAAAAAACTTTCCCGCCAAGGGAGGGAAAGTCGCTTGGCAGGGAAGTGGGCGATAAGAAGCAAGGTCAGCCTTGCTGGCCGAGGATGCGGGGGATCTGCTGCGCCTGATGATGGATATGGGACGAAACCTGCACCGAGAGCTGACTCACCTGCCGGGCATGCTGATGGATACGGGCGATCAGATCAGCAAAACTGGCCAGCTTGTGCTCCTGACTTTTGGCGTTGTCGGCCCCCTGCAGGGCGATGACTGCGGTGTTGCGGGCGATCTCCCGTACCGCCCGGGTGGTCTGGCGCAGTTGCTCCGCCTGTGCCCGCTGGCGGCTTGACTCGCTGGTGATCCGGTTCAGCACGGTGCCAAGCTGTTCACCGGATTGGGTCAGACGCCCCAGAATATCGGTGATCTGGTTGAGGGATTGCTGGGTATTGGCCGAGAGGTGGCGCACTTCATCGGCGACCACGGCAAAGCCGCGCCCCTGCTCCCCCGCGCGGGCCGCTTCAATGGCGGCGTTGAGGGCCAGCAGGTTGGTCTGCTGAGCGATATGACCGATCACATCGACAATGGCCGTCACATCGGCAACCGAGCGGGTGAGGGCTTGCAGCGCCTCATCGCTCTCATCAATTGCCAGTCCGGTCTGATGAGTGGCGTGCAGCATACTACCCACCAGATCTTCGCTCTGGCTCATCGCTTGTTCGTTATGGTGGGCATGCCGGGCGATGTCGGCGGCGACCTGATGGACCTCTCCGGCCAGCTGGTTCAGCTCATCCATCATCTGACCGCTCTCGTCGACCACCTGTTCGGTGGTGCGGGTGCTGTGGTGGATCTCGTCAACCTGGCTGACCATTCCTTGCAGGCTGAGGGATACCGCTGACAGCTGCCCCTCTTTCTGTTGCTGATCCAGTTGCAGGCGGCCGATCAGCCGGTTGTAGCTGGCAACGATATCGGCCAGCTCGTTGCGATCGCGCCCGGCAGGCAACGGCTCGGCCTGCCCTGTCTGATCGAGCTGCATAAAGGCACGGCGCAGTCGCAACAAGGGGGCGAGCAGCCAGCGTCGTTGCACCAGCGCAAACAGCAGGGCGACCACCACCAGACAGAGCGCCAGCGTGCCGAGGATGGTGGCCAACTCCTGATTGACAGCTTGCCGCTTGCGGGCAAGTTGCTCCCCCATCTGCCTGGTCGCTTGCAACATCGCCATGATGTCTTGTTGCACGGCCTGGCGGCCAGCCTGTTGCTGTTGCAGCGCCGTGCGGCTGTTGGCCAGCTCCTGCGGATAGCGGCCCAGCAGCGAGCGCAATTCGCTGCGCGGTTGATCTCCCAGCTCCTTGCGCACCGGCTCCCCTAGCGTGAACTCATCGGCGGGCGCCTCTTCATAAAGGCCGAGCAGTGGCAGAGCTTGCAGCGCTTGCGCCTGTTTTTGCAGCGCCTCTAGCTCGAAGCGGATCCCCTCGAGCAGCTTCTCGTTGCCCTGCTCCATATAGCTTTGGCGCAAATGGGCGAGGCGAGGCAGGCCCGCCAGGATTTCGGTCGCACCGTTGCGATATTGCTGCGCTACGGCAGCGTGTTCGCTGCTGGCGCCTTGCTCCCCATAGCGGATCAGCGCCATGGCCTGGCTGTCCAGCTCACTCTCTGCATTTTGCAGCAGCAGTTGGCTGTTGCCCGAGAGCTTGCCTGCGGCCTGATAGTCGTGTGCGATACGCTGTGCCATCTGTTCGAGTTGCAGCCTGAGCGGGGCCGCCACGGCATCATCCTGAGCGGCCAGCGAGGAGAGTGCTTGCTGGCGGATCTTCTCTGCCGCGGTCAGTTGCTGCGGATCGCCGCTGTTGAGGTAGTCCCGCAGACTGTTTTGCAGGGTCACGGTCACCCGTTGTTGCAGCGTTTCGTGCTGATGCTGGGCCTGATTGGTTCGTGCAAGCTGTTGCCAGCCGTGGTAGAGGGCCAGCGCCTGTCCTCCCGCGACCAGTAACAGAACCAGAGAGGAGAGGGTGGCGTAATGGGCGATTTTCACGGGGTGATTCCTGTCAGCACAGACCATGGGGGAGCATGGCCCGAGCCTAACCAGGGATGGTGGCGTTTTTATGACAGCGTGGGTCAGGTGGCCCCATTTTGCCGAGTTAACTGGCTGGGGATGCCTGCGCGTTGTTGCGTGGGCCCAGCATACCGAGCAGGGCGCCCCCCATGATCAGGGCGCCAGCCAGCAGATGGCGCGAGGTCAGCGTTTCTCCATTGAGCAACACCAGCAGCAAGGTGCTCAGCAGCGGTGTCAGGTAGGCCAGCGCCCCAATCCGCCGTGGGTCTCCATCCCGCAGCGCCAGATACCAGGTGACAAAGGCGGCCCCCATGGGCCCCAGTGCCAGCCCGATGATCAGCCACCAGTCACTGGTGGGGATCTGCGCGAGCGGCAGAGGCCCTTCGAGCAGACGAGCGAGCAGCAGCGCCAACAAACCTGCGGGCAGGCAGGCTGCCGCAGTGACCACGGCGGGGGCTGGGGGTAGACGGCGTGACAGCACCGAATAGGCTCCCCAGACGACAGCCGCGCCCAGCGCCAGCAGGTATCCCGGCAGATAGGCCTGCTGCAGTTGCAGCTCGCCGTTGACCATCACTAGGATGGAGCCCGCCAGACCAAAGGCACCAGCCAGCAGGTGACGGGCATGGAGTGGATGGCCGGGCAGCAACAGCGGGGTGAGCAGAATGATGCAGAGCGGCCAGAGGTAGTTGATGAGGTTTGCCTCCAGCACCGGGGCATGGCGAAAGCTCATAAAAAGCAGCAGATGGTAGAGCAGCAAGGCCGTAACCGTCACCAGCCAGGTAATGGGGCGAGCGCGCCATTGGCGCCAGAACGGCAAGGCCCCGACCCCGCAGAAAAACAGCACCAGCCCGACCAGCACCAGTGGTGACACGCTGGTGACCCGTGACGTCAGCGCCGCCAACGAGGCCCACAGCACAATAGTCAGCAGTGCAAAACCGGTGGATCTATCCCACCAGGAACAACCGGACATCCAACACTCCTTTGCAAGACGGCGCAGGGCTCGGCCATCAAGGACAAGCCAAAGAGAAGCAGTCTATCAGAGAGCGTGCATGCTCTGAATGCAGAAAGGAGAGGGTCATCACCGCTGGTTGGCAGGCTAGATTCATTGTCGCCAAAAACGACCAAGGGGTTGGCATCGTGATGATGCCAACCCCTTGGGAAGGTGCGAACAAGTCCCTGATGTGAGATCATGAGTCCCACTTGGCATCAGGGATAAGGTTCAGCATGAGTCACC